>CAZEKV010000009.1:3816-28275 GCA_964512945.1 uncultured Spirochaetales bacterium
ACAAGGTATAGAAGGGAGTTTTGCTCACAATTTATTCTGATTTCATCGATCTTCAGCATATCTCCCGAAGTCAGCCCCTTTTTCCATAGTTCTTTCCTGCTCCGGCTGTAGTAGGTTGCAAATCCGCTTCTTCTGGTTTCTTTAAAAGCCTCTTCATTTGCAAAAGCAAGAATCAAAACTTCCTTTGTTCTGGAATCCTGTGTAACCACGGGTATCAGTAAATCGTTGTTCTCGCCGAAATTCAGCAATAGTTCATCTGTGTATTCTTTTTCCATTTTTATCCTGTCTTCATGGGGATTTGTGCAAAAATCATCTTTCTACCCCGTCTTATTTTACATAAACAGTAAAATATACAATATCATGAAAAAGATAAAGGGGTCAGCATAACAGTGATTCCTCTGTATTTCCGTTATCTTTTGAAGGTATCCATAAGATATTCTAAAAGATCCTTGAAGCCATTATTAATAAGTATGGATTTTTTTTCTAAATCTAATGTTTCGCTCAAGGCTGGAGGAATCCCGGGGGCCTCTCCGGTTGCTTCCTTTACAATTTCTGAAAATTTTCCGGGGTGCGCTGTGGAAAGAGTTATTATGTGTGAATCTTTAATATTATTTTGCTTAACAAATCTTTTTGCTGCGAGGAACCCTACTGCGGTATGCGGATCGATAAAAAGATGATTTTCAGAATAAAACTCTCTAATAGTCTCCAGGGTTTCATCATCGGATATCGAAATTCCAGTTAATATGGATCTGATGTCGTCTACGTCATTGTTGAAAATTTTTAATAAGCGTTCAAAATTACTCGGATCACCGACATCCATGGCATTGGAGAGTGTTTTCAGGGATGTTTTTGGAGAAAAGATTGAGGTTCGGAGGTATTCTGGAATAATATCGTTTGCATTGGTTGCTGCTATAAAACCCTTGACTTGAAGTCCCCATTGATACGCAAGAATACCGGCAGTAAGGTTTCCAAAATTTCCGCTGGGGACACAAAAATATATATTTTCGTTTTTTTCCTTTAGTTTTGAATATGCGTAGATGTAATAAAAAGATTGAGGGATCAGCCTTCCGATATTAATTGAATTAGCGGAAGTGAGGTTTAGTCTTTCGGTTAATTTCTTATCAAGAAACGCTTCTTTTACCATTTTCTGGCAGTCATCAAACGAACCTTTTACCTCAAGAGCCGTAACATTTCCGCCGACGGTTGTAAGCTGTTTTTCCTGGAGAGGGCTTATTCTCTTTGAGGGATACAAAATAACCACTTCGATATTTTTTTTACCCTTAAAGGCTCTGGCCACTGCACTTCCTGTATCACCGGATGTTGCAGTAAGAATCAGAATTTTTTCGCTTTTACTTTTTAGAAATTCTTCCATCATTGAGGCGAGAAAACAAGCCCCATAGTCTTTAAATGCACATGTAGGACCATGGAACAATTCCAGGATGGAATGATCGTTGTTACAGTGATATATTTTGGGGGAGAAACTGAAAGTCTGTCTGGCAATTTTTTCTGCTTTTTCCCCTGAAATAGTATCATTGAACAGCAGTTCGATCATTTTTCCGGCTATTTCCAAAAATGATGTTTCAGAACTAAAACTCTTGAAAAGTGTTGTAAGATTGAGTTTTTCCACGGGGAGGTAGAGCCCTCCGTCAGGAGCAAGGCCTTGAAATATAGCATTTCTAAAAGAGATTTCATCCTTTAAAGATCGCGTGCTTTTAAAAAGCATTCTTGTGTTCTCCTTGTTGTTTTGTCTGAGTTGGTTGTTCTTTTGTTTTCCAGATTATTTTATTATAGATAATCCAGTTGTAGGGCATAATTAGAAAAAGTATTGTAAATATGAGTGTCAGGATCCTGATAGTTCGACTTTCTCCGAATAGAAGCTGTGAAAACCCAAGCGAGAAGAATTGTATAATAACGGCTCCAACAGAGGTAAAATTGAATTTTAAGAAATTTCCGATTATTTTTCTGAATTTTTTAGCTCTGTATCCGGAAAAAGTCCAGATGTTATTAAAAATGAAATTACTGATAATTGAGCACTCAATCGAAATTCCAGAAGCCCAGGAGACCTCAAGAGAGAGGGTCTCAAGAACAGGGACACCCTTGAAATTCCTGAAAATTGATGCCACAGGCAGAAGAAGGTGAGTAAACTTTAAAGATTCCAGAATTCCCGCATTGATTAAAAATCCCAGAAAACCGACCGTTCCAAATCTTATAAATCTATGGAATTTGACCGGTATAAAATTTGTAAAAGCTTGATTTTTGAAAAGCATTTTATCTGGACTCTCCGAATGGAACGCTAAAAATAACTACAACCAAAATCTTCTTAACACATAAAAAAGTAGTAGCAGGACACCATTTTAGTTGTTATTATGATAAATATGAATATTGTCTACAGGGTAATTCCCGTTTTTTTATCACTTTTTTTCCTTTTTTCATGTACCGGAATCCAGGGGCGGGGAAATAATTTTGCTGAAGCAGGATCCCTGACGAGAGGGGGGATAAAAGAGGAAGTTTATAAATATGCAAAAAAGGGGTATTTTCCTGTTCATTATTCAGGAAATTCTGTTTTATATCTGGAGTATGATCTCAACAATGATAAAAGAAATGATTATTTTGTCCTGTTTGTTGAGTCAAACAACAATGCAGGCGCATTGTTTGCTAATTTATCAAATTATACGCGGCATTATGACGGGTCAAAAAATGCATTGAATTTTTTTGTTCAGGTTTTTATTTGTAAAAAGAATAAATTGATTCCCACCTTGAAAATTCCAATCGGTAGGAAGAAGGTTCTCGAATCGTTTAAACTCGTAAAACTGAATAGAAAAAAAGATAAGCCTTTTGCCGTATCCGCCAGGTTCAGTACTATGGACGGGACTGAAAATGAATGTGTGATATTTTATTCAAACAAAAAGTATTCGACTTTCAGGCTGGAAGAAACCCTGGTAAGTAGATCCTTTTTTATGGATATTGATTCCGATGGGATGGATGATGTAATTTCATATGAAGATAGATTTGAAGAGGGTTCGGGAACGGAAACCTTTTTGACATGGTATAAATGGAACGGGACAGGCTATATTGAGTATAAAAACACTAATATACTGAGAAATCTTCACTCTTTTTTCTCTTCATTGAGAGATTTCCTGAGGAGAGACCAGAGAAAAAATTTCGTTGGAAGGGCTCTCCCTGCGGGGGCTGTTTCATCTTTTAAGAAGGCAGGGCTTGGTGAACTGGAGATAATGGATAGGTTGTTTAAGCCTGTTTCGGCCGGGAATCCGAGTCTGAAAGATCTGATCAGGAAAAATACAATTAGTAATATGGTCTTTCCCAGGATTCTTGAAAATCCCTTCTCCAGCAAGACCAGCGGTTATACACTGCAAATTACTGTAAAAATAATCCTGGAGACGGGCGAAGAACAGCTTTTTAATGCAAGATTATGTATGGACAAAAACCCGTTTTCAAAGTCTCAATTCTTTTTTCTGTCGGGCAGCTGAACGCCTCGGTTGAGCTGCTTGATTGCCCGTATATACCGACACCAGGTGCATCCTCTGGTGGTGAATTTTTATCTATCATCTTTTTAAATACAAATTGCCCGGGATTTTGTGATAGCAGCCTCTGTTTCACAATTTCTCAGGCAATTAGATGGTGAGTATTTTTTCTATTAGAAATTAACTCTTTGTTGGAGATTCAAAAGAGTATTGTTCAGCGAGATGCTGGATATCAAATCCCTCCTTTTTTACCCTCTGATCAAAGTAATATAAAACAAGAATACATAATTGAACCGGAGTTAGAATTGCAGCTGTCAAATATGACAATATTGTGGTTGCAATCGGGCTGCTTCCATGTGGAATAATCCTGCTTAAAATAGCTGATATTATGAATGTAAAAATCCCTACTATTACTAACATTAGAAACAACCGGCCTTTATTCCCGGTAGTTAATTCCTTACTTCTACCCATCGCTTCAAAAACACCTTTTTTTTCAAGTATCAGACAAATTGGTGCAAGGGCAAACATAGCCATAAGTATTATTCCAGGGAATAATAAGAATATACAACCAATCCCGATTATCAGTGAAAGCAATAATGAAAGCCCTATTAAGGGTAATATCCCCGGGAGCACGTTTTTAAAGATACTGCCAAAAGAAGTGTCTTTGTCGAGATATTTTCTGGATGTAAATTCAACAATAAAGCCGACTATAATTCCGCTGGCTATAATTGTGAAAAGTGTATAAATTCCAGTCGAAGAAAAATACGGCCCCATTATGGCAAACATCGAATTTGCACTGGTTGTCATGCCAATCTTTAGTGCATTAGTATATGCTACTGTTGCAATCGTATAATTATAGAGTGACGGAATTGTTATTAATGTACAAACACCCGATATCAAAACTAATTGTACGAAATTTTTTAAATACAGGTTAATTCCTGATCCTATTATCTGTCCAAAGGACATTGGTTTTAATTCATTGTTCATAGATCCTCCTTTTTAAAAAAGTATACCGGGGAGGGGGGTGTTTTTCAAGTACCATGTAAAGAAAATATTTTGTCCTGTTTCAGCTGTAAAGGGGCAGACAGGCTGTCATTTTAAATTAGGCTAGAGCCCCACTTCTCTATAGCCTCTCTTTTCGGCAAACTATCCCGGCAGTTCTGATTTTAAATTGACTGTTTTTAAAAAATAGTTTAGTATTGCTATTATGAAAATTTGGATTAAACTCCTTGCCGGGATCATTATCGGGGCACTTCTGGGAAAAATTCTTCCTCTTAACAATGGGGATACGAGTGTTTTTTTCCTGTCGTTATCTGAGATTGTAATCAGTATCGGAAGGTACTGTATTTATCCGCTCCTTTTCTTTTCATTAATTGTAGGTTCCTTTCGGCTGAAGCTGGAAGGGATACTGCTGCGTGTTTATGGGCGTACGGTAGGGTATCTCCTTCTTTCGACTGCATTGCTAATACTGATTGGAACCATATCCGTTTTGCTTTTTTTTCCCGAGGGTATTCATCCTGCCATTCAAACAGGTTCCGACTATTCCATCCCCGGAGTGTCGGAAACAATCATGGAAGTTTTTCCCAGGAATTTCTTTATGATATTTGTTAATGACGGAAATTTTATTCTGCCCCTCTGTTTTTTTGCTTTCTTTTTTGGAATCAATTTGACTTACGATAAACAGCTTACCGTACCTGTTGTCCAGTTTTTTGATGTACTCTCAAAGGTTTTTTATCATATAAACAGCTTTATAATAGAGGTTCTTGGTCTGGGGTTGATTATTGTTTCGGCCTCAATGCTGATCCAGCTCCGCTCAATAAGCCAGTTAATGATATTTTCACAATTATTTTTTGTGTTAATTTTCAACTCGGTAATATTAATATTCGGGATATTACCAGGGCTTCTATATTTGCTTATGCGTGAAAAACAAAACCCCTATAAATGGCTCTATGCTATAATCGCACCGGCCATAGCCGGTTTTATTTCAGGCGACAGTTACTTTAGCCTTACACTGCTGGTAAGACACGGAAAGGAAAACCTTGGTATTCCGAGAAAAATAGGCTCTACTACATTCCCCCTCTTTGCTTTGTTCGGGAGGGCAGGAACAGCTCTTGTAACGTGTGTGGCGTTTATAATAGTGTTAAAGTCATATTCGAGAATTGAAATATCAGTATCTCAGATATTCTGGATAATCAGTTTTGCTTTTTTTATCTCGTTTGTACTGGGATCTTTCCCCGGGCAGGGGGCAATTGTTTCGATTTCGATCCTCTGCTCTTTGTTTGATTCAGGGATTAAGGAAGGGTATTTGATCCTTCTTCCAGTAGCATTTCTGCTTGTCAGTTTTGGTGTATTCCTGGATGTCGTAGTATCGGCATTTGTTTCACTACTGGTGGCGGATCATGAAAATATACACAAAGAAGTGGATCCTCTAGATTTTATTTAACGCCGTATATAAAACCATCATAACTGCCGAAATATACAATGCCTTTATAGACTGCCGGACCGCCGCTAATTGGACCGTTTGTTTTGAATTTCCACCTTAAAGCTCCCGTTTCGCAATCCAGGGAGTAGAGATACCCGTCCTGGCTGCCGGCGTAAAGAACTCCATTATCAATGGCCGGAGACGAGACGGAGCCGCCTGTTCTATATTTCCACTCAGTTTTTCCATTATCACGGGAGACCGCATAGATGAAGTTATTGTGGGATCCAAAAAAGAGAATTCCTTTACTGATAACAGAAGTCGAGACGATCCCCTTCCCAATACTCTTTTTCCACCTCAATTTACCGGTTCTTGCTATAATTGCGTAAAGAAAACCATCATCACTTCCGACATAAATCATTCCAGCATAGACGGAGGGGGAACTCCTGACTTCTCCTTCCGTTCTGTATTTCCATATAAGTTTTCCTGATCCGGAATCAAGAGAATAGATATGGAAATCACGGCTCCCCACGTATAGAATCCCGTTTCTCGAGACAGGAACAGACGACCCTCCCCATCCCATTTTGAATTTCCAGTTAATCTTTCCGGTATTTGAATTAAGGGAATATATATAATTTCCGTAACTCTGGAAAAACAAATGCCCGTTAATGATACAGGGTTTTGAGGAAACTCCCCCCGTGTTGAGTCTCCATTTTATACTGCCGTTTTTAACGTTAAAAGCATAGAAAAAATTATCCCCACTTCCCGCATAAACAATCCTGCTTTTTCTGCAAGGATTGGAAACCGAACCATTGGTTTTTGCTTTCCATTTTAGTTTTCCTGATCCTGCCGTCAGTGCGTAGAGATATTTATCGTTGCTTCCCGCATATATGGTTCCGCCGGCAGCATACACAGAAGAAGTAATGCTTCCTTTGGTTTTGTAACGCCACTTTTCCTTCCCGGTAGGAAGAAGCATTTCATTTGATTTTTGTAACTGATACATGCCCGCCAGACTAAAACAGACTGCCGAAATAAAACAGAATATCAAAACAGCGAGTCTTAATTTTCCGATCTTTTTTACTTTCTCTGGTTTCTTTCTGTTTTTAACGGAAAAATCAGATTCTATTTTTTTAGGCTTTCTCTTCTGGCTTTTCGCTTTTTTTTGACCTGATTCTTTTTTGATGGTTTTCTTTTTTTCCCTTTTCACCTTTTCAGGATTTGAATCCGGGATTCTCAAATCTCTTTTTAGATCTCCTGCCTGCTGGTATCTATCTTCAGGTTTTTTTGAGAGGCATTTCAGGATGACGGATTCCAGCCAGACAGGGATACTGCTATCAAAATTTCTGGGAGATCCAGGAACTTCCTGGACATGCTTCATTGCAACCCCAAGAGGAGTTGCCGCCGAAAACGGAACCTTTCCTGTCAGCATTTCATACAGGACAATCCCGGCGGAGTATATATCCGAGGTTTGTCCTATTTTTTCTTCGCCTTTTGCCTGTTCAGGCGACATGTACTCCGGGGTTCCTATGGATATCCCTGTTTGCGTTATACGGGTTCCTTCCGAGGCTCTGGCTATTCCAAAATCAGTTACAATTGCGTTCCCGTTTTTTGAGATAATTATATTTTCCGATTTTATATCTCTATGAATGACATTATGCCTGTGGGCATATTCAAGGGCATCACAAACATCCCTCATTATACTGAGGGTTCTGTCAACACTCAATTTATTTTCTCTTGTGATAAGCTCCGAAAGATCTTCCCCTTCGATGTAGTTCATAGCAAAATAATAGCGGCCATCCTGCTGCCCTACCTGGTGTATTGTAACAATATTGGGGTGAGTTAATTTTGCAGAAATTTTTGCTTCCCTTAAGAATCTTTCGACAAATTCCCTGTCCGATAAATGGTTATCGGGAAGAACCTTTAGAGCAACTATTCTGTCGAGGCCTATATCTCTTGCTTTGTATACAATAGCCATTCCGCCACGCCCTATTTCTCCCAGTATTTCGTATTTATCTTTTAGGGCTGCCCTTATTGATTCAAGTTGACCGGAATCAATATCTTTTTTTAGCTGTTTACCGCAGTATTCACATTTTTCAGCGGTTTCCCGAATATTTTTTCCGCAAGCGGAACACTTTAGAATTTCCCCGGACATTTTCTACTCCAATACTGTTTTATTATTTCTTATTTGAGTCTTTTTCCCGCTGGTTGAGCTGAGGTTGTCTTTGTCTTCTCCCCCTTTATTCATTACCTGCTTGAAACTAAAAATGACATTTCCAATTGTAATTACGTCATTATCTTTTAACTTTTTGTCTACAATATTTTCATTATTCACAAAAGTCCCATTTGTCGTCGCCAGATCTCTGATATAGAAAATTCCGTTTTCCTGGCGTATTTTTGCATGATCACGCGATAATGATTCATCATCGAGAATAATATCATTTCCTGAATCCCTTCCTATTGTCGTTATCCCCTGATTCAATTGATACTGCCTTCCTTTTCCGCTTCCCTCTTTGATAATTAAATAGGCCAGTTCCCGGGGTCTCAGATTCAAACGGACAGTACCACCGTCCTTTTCAGTATCAGAAGATTGAATTGATTTAATTCTCATTGTCTCATTCTTTGCCGGATCATCCGCTGCATGCTTCACCTCGCTTTTCCTCTCTGGTAAACAGAACAAACATTCAGTCCAGTCGTTTTTCATCTCATTTCCGCAGTTCGGGCATATTTTCTTACTTTTTAACCGCCGTACAATAAGTATTAACAAAACAAGAGCGAGCAAGCCGGTGCCAATAAAAATTATCTTCATAAATAAACTACTGTTTATAAAATTCTGTTCTCGTTTTCCTGAAATGGTATAATCAGCCGGAATCTCAAAAGAAATTCCATCTTTTTTCACAATACCGTTGTAATTTAATTTTATTAAAAGTTCCGTTTTTCCCGAATCAGCATGAAACAATTTACTTTCATATCTTACCGCATATTGATTTTTTAGTTGTTCTGAAATATTAAGATAAATATTTGACAGGGTCCCGGGCTCCGGAGTGTAGAGATTTCTTCCCCCGGATAATTTTGAAATCCTCGCCAGGGGTTTTAAAACCACATTTTCCCCAAACCCAATTGTATAAACACAAACATTCTGCTTTTTTGCAAGAGCTATGCAGTCATCGAGCGTCAAATTACTCTTTGTATCCTCTCCGTCGGTTAATACAATTAAGGCTCTTCTCCCGCTAACATTTCCAACAAATTCAGAAATTGACTCATATATTCCATCGTAGAGAGAGGTGTAATTCCCCGTATCTTTTATCGATTCAATTGAATCTGCAAGCTCAATTTTATCTTTTGTAAACGCCTGTACCAATTTTACATCATCATCAAAAGTGATAATTGCAGCTCCATCAAAATCTCCCATTTTTTCAATGAAAGTGAGAGCTGCTTTTTTTGAATCTTTAAGGGGCTTTCCATTCATGCTGGAGCTGGTATCAATTGCAAGCAGAATTGAGATTCCATGCCCTCCCTTATAAACAGGGACTGCTTCAAACTTTTTGACCCGCTTGTTGTTTTCAAAAATTTCAAATTGATTCCCCTTTATTCCCTGTACTGGATTATCTTCCATATCGAGGATATTTAGATATGCAGTTATTACAGGATATTCCGAGTTGTCAATCTGACTTATTGAAAAGTTAACTTTTTCTGAAAATATGGAAACCTGAATCATAAGTATCAATACAAAAATAAAAGAAAATCCTGATATTTTTCTGGCAAACATTTTCTCCCCCCTGAAGAATAACTTTGACTCAAAAATGACAAGAGCCCTTCGGCTTACTCTATACGGCTCCTGCTGCCCCCCTTAGTAGGCAACATGGTGCAAAAACGATTTATTTCCTTACCAGAACTTATTGTAAGAAATCTATACGGTCTTAAACGCAAAAACTGTTTTACCAAGAAGAATCTCATCGCCGTCGATTATTTCCTCTCTTACAATCTTCTTTCCGTTTAATGTTGTTCCATTTGTACTGGCAAGATCGTGAATATAGAATTTTTTATTTTCCAGGAGAATTTTCGCATGTTTCCCGGATACGGAATCATCATTTAGTGAGATTATATTCTCAGAATCACGCCCAAGGGTGGTTACTTTATCAGTAAGCTGGTGTGAATACCCGGCTCTTGAGCCTTCTTTAACTATCAGATAGGCAAGAACTTTATCTGTTTGAACAGAGCCTAATTTGACGGTATTCTTTTCTCCACTGAATTCCGATTCAATATTTGAGCCCTTTTCTGCAATGGACTTTTCATTTTCCGAAAGATTTTCCCCCTCGCCGCTTCCCTTATTCGTACAATATGGACATTCAGCCCATGATTCCAGAATTTCGGCTCCGCAGAGATCACAGGTTTTTCCGGGTTTCTTTCTTCCGACGGCAAAAATGAGTATACATAAAAGAGCAAAAATGACAGCACCCGCAATCAACAAAATTGCCAGGGTTGTTCCTGTAAGCATATCTCCCCCCTGAAAAAAATAAGATAGACCGTATAGCATGATAGTGAAAACTGTAAATAATTGAAAGCCCTTTTTTAAATTTCTGCCTTTGAATATTTTTTATTTTTATGGGGAGAAGTATAATGTGTTCCTGCATATAAATGGCATTCCACAAGAGCGGGGTTGGAATGAACAGGGCATATGGGACACAGGGGGTAAAAAAAGGGACAGAATCGAGGGTGAATAAAAAAAATAATTTGCTTTTTTACAAATCTATTAATATAATTAGGTAAAATGAATAGAGTTAAGATTAAAAGTCTTATCCTTTCGCTATGTTTCGGCTTTTTGACTCTTTTGATCAGCCTTCTGCTTTTAAACAGGGAGTCCGGCTGGGAGTATGAAATACCTGTTTTTATCGCTATCGTTTTTCCTGTTATTATTACTTTTGCCATGGGCTGGAAATACGGTTTGCTGTCAGTATTACCGGTATCCGTTTTTTTTACTTTCCAGCCCCACAGCTCTTCGGACATTGTCTATACTGTTATGGTTTTTCATGGGATTTTGTGGATACTCTGGCATGGGCTCTGGCAGAGAAGACGGGAGGAAGCAGGCGAAAAAAAATGGCTGGATAATAAGTATATTATTGAGCTGCCTTTCCGTCTTTTGTTTACCGTTCTTGTATTTATTTTAATTGATATATCTTCTGTTAGGGCGGGAGTTGGCGGCGGGATCAACAAAAAACTCTTGTTATTAAAATATGTGGCTACGCCTTATATCATCCTTCTTGTTTCCGATATGCTTCTAAATATTTATGCGGTAAGAAAAGTATTTGGATTAGAGAAATCCAGTATCACCGTTGAAAGGAGTAAGATAATTGTTTACAGCTTTTGTGTCAGCTCCTTTTTTATATTAACCTGCAAAGCTGCCTATAGTATTGATATTGGTAATTTTGATATTAATTCATTTATTATGAATGTGCAAAAGTTAGAGTTCCATGAACTGCTTTTATTATATATTTTTATTATTACAAGTTATGCATCAGCATTAATTGTAGTAAAAATTGTTCTTAACAAAGAAAAAGCAGTCGAGGCGACTATAAGAAGCGAAAACGAATTCAAGCATTATATTAACAATGCTCCTGATGGAATATTTATGATCAACAAAAAAGGCAAATTCATTGATATCAATAATGCCGCCTGTAAGATGACAGGATATACTAAGGAAGAAATCCTGGAGTCAAATATTGAAGAAATACTTTCTGTTAAAAAGCAGAAAGAAGGAATGCGGGATTTTTTTAAATCAATGAATACCGGCAATGCAAAGGGAGATGTTCCTGTTTTGATCAAAAATAAAGAAGCCAGATGGTGGCGGATTGATGTATTGAGGATTTCTGACAATAAGATTCTTGGTTTTTGCAAGGATATATCTGCAAGGAAAATAGCAGAAGAAGAACTGAAAAGATCCCTTGAAGAAAAGGAGGTTCTTCTTGCAGAGATTCATCATCGTGTGAAAAATAATCTTGCTATTATTTCGAGTCTGTTGAAACTTCAGGGAGATATAAGCGGGAATCGTCATTTTAAGGGAATTATTCGCGACAGTTTGCGTAGAATACGCTCTATGTCTTTAATCCACGAGAAGCTCTATAAGCATAAAGATTTCAGCAAGATTAATTTCTACGAGTATATCAAGAAGCTAACTGATGAACTGTTGCTGAATTACAATGTTAGTTCTGCGGAGATTGTAATCACCCTGGATATTGAGGATGTAGTAGTTGAAATTGACGAGGCGATTCCATGCAGTTTGATTATAAATGAACTAATTTCCAATTCCTTTAAATATGCTTTTAATGAAAAAGAAAAAGGAGAAATATTTATCTCGATAAAGCAGTTTAAAAACGGAAATATCAGGAAAATTATCGTAAAAGACAACGGAGACGGTTCCAGCGTTGATATTGAGGCTACGAGGCCTGACAGTCTTGGTGTGCAGTTAATATATAAATTAGCGGAGCAGCTGGATTTATCTGTAGAGTATAAATCAAAAAAGGGCAAAGGAACTCAATTTACTTTTACTCACAAAAAGAATACAGATGATGAAGTGAAAAAAAATCTTGTGTTGCCGGATGATTCAATTAAACGAGAGCCCTCTGTTTATATTGTTGAAGATGAATTGATCCTTGTTATGGATCTGGAACGAACATTAACAAAGCTTGGATATCCTGTCGCCGGATCCTCGAGAACTGCTGAAGATGCTATGGCAGCACTGGATAAAATGGTAGAGAAACCAGGCGTGATTATTATGGATATCAGGCTTAGCGGGGATATAGACGGGATAGAAGCGGCAGAAAAAATTAATAAAAAATATTCAATACCAATAATTTTTAGAACAGGGTTTGATGATAACAACACAAGGGAGAGGATAAAAGCCATTGGACTGGAAACCTATTGCTGTCTTAGAAAAAGCGTCAATAATCGGGAAATTAACCACGCAATCAAAAAAGTTCTTACAAACTAAATAGCTCATGTTGCTTGAAAATATATGTGCCGGAAGCTGTTATCGCTGTAGCATTGATCTTCCACAATAGTTTTGACTGTAAACTACAGGCCGTTCTCCATCAGGTTTTTAACGATATCGTCAATATCATCCTGTTCAATATCTGTTTTCCTTTCAAATGCCAGTTCCTGGTTGGCCTCTCTTAGTTTTTTCAGCAAACTGTAGATGATTATCATTAAAAGTTTGATTCCCGATTCCGGATACTTTTTTATAAACTCGAGAAGATTCTTTCTGTGGATTTTTAGTATTGTCGTCTTTTCCGAACTGACAACATTGGCGGTTCTTTTTACTTTAAGGAAAATTCCTGCTTCTCCAAAAACATCACCCTCGCCTATAGTACAGATAAAAACATCTTTCTTTTTTTCTGTTACCGAGACATTTACAGAGCCATAGAGAACAGCATATAGATACTGACTTGTTTCACTTTCTGAGATAATAAAATCATCTTCTCCATAGGTCTCAATCTCCGAAATTTTAAGGATTTCATCAAGCATGCTATCTTCGAGATATTTAAAGATCATTATCTTTTTAAGTTCGGTCTTGTAATCCATACTGTAATTATGTTTCAACAAAGAATTAGTGTCAATTTGTTTTTTTCCCGCCTCTTTTTAGATTCAGAAAATTTCCCAGTACATTTTGCTTTAAATCCTCAATTTTTTCCTTTCTTAAATCTGCAATAAATTCATATGTATGTCTGATATGTTCGGGTCTGTTTTTTTCTCCCCGGAGGGGAACAGGAGTTAAAAATGGAGCATCAGTCTCTATAAGAAGTCTGTCCCGGGGGACATATGAGGCCGAGTCGTGAAGATCAACTGCCTTTTTATATGTAACATTTCCGGCAAAGGAAATATAAAAACCGAGATCGAGGAACTGTTTTGCCCATTTACGGTTGCCCGGAAAACAATGCATAATTCCGGTACCTGGATTCTGATTCCTTATAATAGAAACAGTATCTTCCAGTGCCTCGCGGGAATGGACAATAACGGGAAGCTTCCATTTTTTAGCAAGATCGAGCTGATGTTCAAAAGATCTTCTCTGTACAGTCTTTTCATGCCCGGGTCTGTAGTAATCGAGACCACATTCTCCAATAGCAAACAATAAGTCAGAATCTCTGGATCCTTTTATATTACTGACAAAGCTGTCAAGTTTCGTCAGGGCTTCCTTTCCTGAAAAAGATGTAGGATGAATCCCCAGAGTAAAAACAACGCCCCTATCCCTGTAGCGGCAGGCAAAATCATAGGATCTATCAAAGCCCTTCGCATCAACAGAGACCTGAACAATATGCCCGATATCATTCTCGAAAATACTGTTCATTAATTCATTCTCGTCAATTTTGGCGAACTGGATAGTAATATCCAGATGGGTATGAGAATCAATATACATCTAAAACTCCTGTGTGATTCAATGAGATAAAAATAACATGGCAATACCCCCAACGGCAAGAAAAGCTCCAGCCACCTCCATGTATTTTACCCTTTCCTTGAAAAAAATAATTGACGGGATAATTATAAGAATGGGCGTTATAGACATCAAAGTTGAGGCTACACCCATATTTGTGTACTTTATAGCTTGAAGAGAGGCCGTTACGCCCAGCAGGGGGCCGAATACCGAGCCGCAGAGAAGAACCAGCATTCCTTTTTTGTTTTGTTTTAAAACAGTCTTTCGGAAATCCCCATACCTTGATTTGATAAGAGTTAAAACAACAAAACCTGTCAGGGCGGGAATTATTCTGATCTGAGTGGCAGAAAAAGCCTCAATATCAGCGATGCTTACCTTACTTAAGACAAGCCCTGCGGATTGGCCAAGAGCCCCGAGAAAAGCAAAAAGGATTCCGATAGAGGGAATCAAAGAGAAGGGTTTCTTATTTTCTGCAGTCTTTTTTTCTCTATTCAATATAACGACTACGATCCCTCCCAGGGTAATCAGCATCCCCGTTATTTTTATAATGCTCATAGTCTCTTTTATAAAAACCCAGCTTAGTATGGCTGTTAATGGGGGAGAAAGGGAAAATATAAGCATGGAAATCCTGGAACCTATTCTTACAAAGGCATTTGTTAAAAAGAGATCTCCGAGAAAAAAACCAATAAAACCTGACAATGAGAGAAATATCCATATATTTACGGGATGGTTCAACGGGAGTATTTCCCCATAGAGAATCACGCCGATAATTGAAAGTGAGATGAGTGCAAAAGAAAGACGGAAAATATTTAAAACATAAATCCCCAGCCTTTTACCGGCGTATTCAAAAGACATCGAGGTTATTGTCCAGCAAACAGCGGTAGCAATGGCAAAAAATTCACCTTTATTCATTAAAACTCCTGCTTGGTTTAGGTGGTTACACAATAACAATAGGGTGCTGTCTTTTCTATACCTGTTTTAAATTAATTAGAACATTTTCAAGACTTGTTCCCTGGACCTGAGCCCGGGTTGCCATCTTTTGCAGCAGCAGGTATTTTTCAATTTGACTGTCCTATTCTCTTCCCCTACAATCGATACTATCGGGAGTTAAATGAAACAGAAGATTGAGCCTCTAAAAATAGCCTATTCTGAAGATAATTTTATAGCTGTAATTCTACTTCATAGAAACACAAAAAACTCCAAAGTAATTTCCTGTAGTTCAATTTTCAATGAGCTAACCCTGAAAAAGTTTGATTTTCTTATGTCGAAAAAGAAAATTGAACGGGAATTCTGGGATTTTATGCGATCAAATAAACTTGAAGAGAGGATCACAATTTTTTCAGATCCATTGGTGATGCTAAGTCAGTACATAATTGTATCAATCTCAGGTGATGAAATGAAAGCCTCTATTTCGGTGAATATTCCTGAGAGATTTCAAAATATGGTATCTGTTCCACTTTTGTACAGGATTCTTAAAAACTCAAAAGTCCAGGCAGGGATTAGCCAGGATAGAATCAATACCCTTTTTTCAAAACTGAATTCCGAAAGAACAATTCAAAACTTTCCGGTGGCTTCTGGCCAATCTGAAATCTTCGGGCATGATGGTCAAATGAAGCTGTCCACTCTGTTTAAAAATAAAATTATTTTTGATAAAAAAAGCAAAAATAAAAAATCAAAACCTCTTCCAGCAGAAACAACCGATTATTCGGTCACGAGGGGGGATATCCTGGTTACGGTCTATCCGGGACAAAAAGGAAAAGAAGGTTTTAAGGTTAATGGGAAAAAACTCTGGAGCCCCGAAAATACAAAGGTTGTTAAGACCCCGACAGTAAGCATGGGCAGAAATGTTAAAGAGGTCGTTCATAAGGACAGAATAGAATACCAGGCCGAGGTAGGGGGAAGAGCCTTTTTTATAAACAATAGAATAATTGATGTTGAAGAAGCGATTGATGGAAATTTTAGTCTTGAACTAAGTAAGGATAACCTCAGTTGCAGCCTGATTCTGCAGGGTCCGATGGGCGGCAAAGAAATATCATTCAGCAACATCAAAGAGAGTATTGAAAAGCGGGGTATTAAAATAAATATAGGTATTGAAAACTTAAAATCTGAAATAACTTCTTTAAACGATTCAAATAATGGTAGCAGAAGAAAAATAGAAATTGCAAAGGGTTTTTCCCCTGAAAATGGGCGGGATGAGAAAATCGAATGGGATATTAATATTGAGAATATCCATATCCCCGCAGTAGATTCCCATGGAGATATTGATTATAAAAGCTGCCCTTCACTCCCTTTTATCAGGGAAAAGG
The DNA here is from genome assembly GCA_964512945.1 of uncultured Spirochaetales bacterium. Taxonomy (GTDB): domain Bacteria; phylum Spirochaetota; class Spirochaetia; order CAZEKV01; family CAZEKV01; genus CAZEKV01. The sequence goes on from CAZEKV010000009.1 coordinate 20,446, forward strand.
AAAAAGCAGGAATACTCTATCCTGCTACAAAGGGGGAGAAAAATGGAGTTGATATCTACGGGAAAGAAATACCTGCGGAAGATGGGAAAAAAGTAAAAATCGAAATATCGAATATTTTTGATTTCACTGATGGTGTTGAAAACAATAAAAAATGTAAATACCTGATTGCAAAGACCTCCGGACTTGTGATTCAAAAGAAAAATGAAATAAAAATAATAAAAGTTTTTGAAACAAAAGAAATAGGTTTATCTACGGGCAATGTCGACTTTGACGGTATTGTTATTGTCAACGGGACGGTTCAGGATGGTTTTTATCTAAAGGCGACAAAGGAGATTATTATCAAAGAGAGTGTAGGAGCCTGCATCATTGAAAGTAAGGGGAATATACAAATTAAGGGGGGCGTGAATGGAGGTAATAAGGGAAAGATTATAAGCGAAAAGGACATAATCGTAAAATACGCTGAAAACTCCACGATAATAGCAGGGGGAACAATAATGATTGAAAAACACACCCTGTTATCAAACATAGTTTCTTATGGTGATATATTTATAGGGAAAAACCGAAAAGACGGGAAAGTAATAGGAAGCCGGTTGATGGCAGCAAAAAAGATCCACACGAACTATGTTGGAGCCAATACTTCCATAGACAGTTGTCTGTGGGCGGGGGTGCATTACACGGCGTATAATGCCTTAAAAAAGATTGAAAAACTACTGGAAGAACTCAACACCAAACTCAGCGGACTACAAATGGAGTTGCTCGACAAAAAGAAACTATCCGGGGACGAAGTAAAAGAACTGGAAAAGCAAAAGGATCTACTTTTGAAAAAACAGACAGCTTTTCAGAACAAAAAAAATGAATTCCGTAAAAGAGCATTTTCCACTGTGGATATTGAGATTGAAATAATAAACAATATCCAGGCTCACACAATGATTAAAATGGCAGAAATTGAACAACCCCTTGCTGCCCCGGGATCCGGAGTAAAATTCCTCTTACAAAACGGACAGATTACCCGGGAGGATCTCAAAAAAACAAGGAAATAGTTACAGAATCGGAAAGTAAAGGCAGCTTGAGTTTTTCAGACCTTCGCCGAACGCCTTGGGAGGTTCGGCTTTTTGCTTTTTACCATGCCGGGTCTGAAGGAATTTCTATTTTTTATATGCCCCTTCTGTCCCTCTTTTTTGCTTTTCTCTTCATTATCAGCATTTTTATCTTCGGACTCTGCCGCTTTTTTTGCCTCTGCTTTCTGTTTTTCCCTTTCTTTGTTTCTATCGTCTTCGTCTTGAAAAAGGTGACATTTCTTGTATTTTTTCCCTGAGCCGCAGGGACAGGGATCATTTCTTCCGGTAGTTTTGAGACGTTCTGTAAAACTTTTATCGCTCATATTTCCATCCTGATATTCCAAAGTAGTTAATTATAGGGGTAAATGGAATTATATTCTACAGCCAGGCACGGAAATTAATATTTTCTACAGCTGACGGTAACAGGAAGAGACTGATTAATGACGTAAACATGGGACTTTTTAGTATGAAAAAAAACCTGCATAATTCAATGGAAGGCTAAAACTATGTACTGCCTCCACTATTCAAGAACAGCCCTGATTCTTCTTACACCGGCAGAGGAAGACTGTTCTTTCTTGATTCGAAATCTCCCAAGCCTGGAGAGATTATCCACGTGGGGACCCCCGCAGACTTCCACTGAAAAATCTCCGATACTATACACCTTGACAGTTTCGTCATATTTATCACCAAATAGTGCCATTGCCTTTTTTTCTCTTGCTTCTTTTAGACTCATTAGATCCATCGAGACAGGCAGTTCTTTTTTTATCTGTTCATTTACAATATCTTCTACTTTTCTTAATTCTTCCGGGGTCATTTTTTCGGGGTGTGTAAAATCAAATCTCAGCCTTTCTGCGGTAATGTTACTCCCCTTTTGTTCTACATGATCCCCAAGAACTATCCTCAGCGCCCTGTGAAGCAGGTGGGTGGCGGTATGTAAAGCAGTTGTCATTTCTGAATTATCAGCAAGACCCCCCTTAAAGCTTTTGTCAGCCCCCTGTTTTGAAAGCTCCTGATGTTTTTTAAAGGCTCTGTCAAACCCTTCCCTGTCAATTTTCAAGCCGTGCTCTGAAGCAATTTCTTCAGTTATTTCAACAGGGAATCCGTAGGTATCGTAAAGCCTGAAGGCAATTCGACCCGGTATTACTTTTCTGGGATTTTTGAGTAAATTGGGAATCATCTTTTCAAATTCCCTCTCGCCCTTGTTCAGGGTATTAAGAAATTTTTCTTCTTCCGATTCAAGTTCGGAAATTAGAAGTTTCCGTTTCTTATCAAGTTCGGGATAACTGTCTTTATACATATCAATTACAGCGGTAGCAGGGTTAGAAAGAAATTTTCCATCTATTGAGATCTTTCTGCCGTGTCTTATGGCACGCCTTAGTAATCTTCTTAATATATATCCCTGTCCTATATTCGAGGGCTTAACTCCTCGCTCGTCGCCGAGTATAAACACCGCTGTCTTTATATGATCACATATTATTCTTATTGAAATATCGATATTCTCATTTTCTCCGTAGGAGTGACCCGTAAGTTCCTCTATTGCTTTTATAATGGGGATAAAAAAGTCTGTTTCGTAGACCGATCTTTTCTCCATAAGCATTGTTATTGTACGTTCCAGACCCATACCCGTATCAACACATTTTCTCTTAAGAGGCAGATATTCCCCTTTATCATTTTTATTATACTCCATAAAGACATCATTCCAGATCTCAAAATACTTTCCGCAGGAACACCCTGGGCGGCAGTCGGTACAGCATTTTTCTTTTCCTGTATCAACAAACATCTCTGTATCGGGGCCGCAGGGGCCGGTTAAGCCTGCAGGACCCCACCAGTTATCTTCTCGTGATAGATGGTATATCCTTTCTTCCGGGAGTCCAAGAGATTTCCAGATAGATGCAGATTCTTCATCTCCAGGAACCGACTCATCGCCCTTGAAGACTGTAACGGAAATTCTGTCCACAGGGATAGCAAGATATTCGGAAGAGGTCAGGAATTCATAACTCATTCTGATTGCTTCTTCTTTAAAATAATCCCCCAGAGACCAGTTGCCAAGCATCTCGAAAAAAGTAAGATGTCCGGGATCTCCAACCGAATCTATGTCCCCTGTTCGTATACATTTTTGACAGTTAACCAGTCTATTCCCTTCGGGATGCTCTTCACCCAGAAGATAGGGGACTAATGGATGCATTCCCGCTGTTGTAAATAGTACGGTAGGATCGTTCTCGGGGATAAGGGACTTTCCCGATATTTCTTTGTGATTCTTTGATTTAAAAAAATCAATATATTTTTTTCTTAGCTCGTCGGGTTTCATAGATAGAGATATTAAAAGTGCGGCTCCCGATTGTCAAGCCTGAGTTTAGACCTCTTCTTTCATTATTTTGAAAAAAGGGTTAACCTATCTATACGATTCTATTAGTATTTTAGCGTAAAGAAGGGTTTGCAAATCAAAGATCGGGGGAAGCAATATGGCAAAGACCGGCTATTTATTTAATGAGGAATATCTGAAGCATTATTCTGGCTCCGGACATCCTGAGTCACCGGCCAGGCTAAAGGCTGTTCACAATAAAATTATAGAAAATAATATAATTAATGATTTGGAGAGTGTTTCTCCTCTGGGGGATCAAAAAATAGTGAAAGAATCAATACTGAGAATTCATTCTCCTTCTCACTATAATTCTATTATTGATTCCGGGGCTCCGGGGAGAATACCGGAATCAGCTGTTGCTGGAGTGCTGGGGGCCGTTTCGGATGTTATGGAAGGCAAAATAAAAAATGCTTTTTGTGCCGTAAGGCCCCCGGGGCATCATGCCCATAACAATGGAGCCGATTGTGATGGATCGGGACAGGGGGAGGGGTTTTGTTTTTTCAATAATATTGCGATAGCGGCAAGATACGCCCAGGATAATTATGCGTGCGGGCAGATACTTATTCTGGACTGGGATTACCATCACGGAAACGGGACAGAGTGGGCTTTTTATTCCGATCCCTCGGTTTTCTTTTTTTCGACTCATTCCCTTTTTGACTATCCTGCAACGGGTTTTGATTACAGAACAGGAACGGGTGCCGGAGAAAATTTTAATCTAAATGTTCCCCTACATCCAGGGGCAGGAGATGGAGAAATCCTGTCCGCATGGAAAAACAAGCTCTTGCCTGCGATAGAGAAACTGAATTTTTCTCCTGATTTAGTTTTGATCTCTGCCGGTTTTGACAGCAGAAAAGATGATCCTCTGGGTGATTTTAATATAACAGATTCGGGATTTTCAAAATTAACAAAGATTGCCATGGAGATAGCAGGAAAGAACTCCAGTGGAAAAATTGTTTCAATTCTGGAAGGGGGATACAACCCGGAGGGGCTGGCAGAGGCCGTTTTTTCACACATCTCGGAATTGTCAGGCTAAAAACCCTCTATTGGGCGTTTAATTAGTTTTTCCGGAGTTATCTATTTTCATTTCTATCCTTTTTCTCATACCGAAACCCTTCTGGACTATTCGGATCAGATCGGTCGCCGCCTGCATAACTTTCATCAATTTTTTTATTATCAATTCTTCTTCCAGTTCGTCTATATAGTCGTCTTCTTCGAGAGAGTCTGTTATCAGCATATTTAGAGCAGCAACTTCATTTACCATCATAGTCATTTGTTTGGAGAGGGCTTTGTATGAATACTTTATTTTTTCATTTGAGATATCAGAGATTGAATTGATTATTGAAACAATATTTTTTAAACTATGAACCATCCGGGGATTGGAATTTGTTTCAATCTGTATTTTCCAGTTTTGAAAGCGTGTAAGTGCTTTCTCCAACAGTTTCTTAAGTTCAGCATTAGTAGTTGCCTCACTGCTTTTCATTTTACTCTCCTGTCTTGATATCCAATTTCATCAAAGAAACAGCCTGTACGTATCATAATGCATAATAAAATCTTTGAACATCTTAAAAATGGGGTTATGAGAAAGTATTTATTCTTTTGCCTTGCAGCTTAGATTTACCTGTGGAAATATTTTCTACAAATTAGTATTATGCTGAAATGGCGATTATAGCTCCTATCATACGTCCGCCGGGAGAGGCGGATAGTTTTTTACTTCAGTTAACAACAGGATGTTCTGCGAATACCTGTACTTTCTGCGGGGCGTATAAGAATAAGAAGTTCTCAATCAAGAAAGATAGTGAAATATTCGGGGATATAGAAAAAGCCGCATTAAGATACCCCCATACGAAGAAAGTATTTCTGATGGACGGCGATGCTCTTGTGATCAACAACAGCCGCCTTCTCCCGATCCTTTACAAGCTTAATACCTCTTTTCCCGAATTAAGGAGGATAAGCAGTTATGCCAATGGTCTGAATATTATATCCAGATCCGAAGCCGAGCTGAATGATTTATACAATAATAAATTAAGATTGATCTACACCGGCCTTGAAAGTGGAAGTCAGAAAATTCTTGATAATTGTAAAAAAAAATCAACTGTAAAAGACATGACAGGGGCAGTGCTTTCAGCCGCAAATGCGGGGATTAAGACCTCCCTTATCCTGCTGTTAGGGCTTGGGGGGAGGAAGAATTCCGAAGAACATATCCTGCAATCCTCTGAAGTTATTAACAAAATACAGCCGGCATATCTGAATTTTCTAACTTTAATGTTAATACCGGGAACCCCTCTTTATATGGATTGTCAGTCGGGAAAATTTAGAGAACTGGATTCTAAAGGAATCCTGAATGAAATGTACCAAATAATGAAATCTCTGGAACTTAAGAAAACACTTTTCTATTCCAATCATGCCTCAAATTATCTCCAGATATTCGGCCGCCTTCCTGAAAAAAAAGAATATTTTCTGAGAATTCTTGAAAAGGGTTTGAGGGGAGATGCCCCCCTAACCCCTGAGTTTCTCAGGAATTTATAATAAAGCTATTTTTTTAAGGCAATTCTCAGTCTTTTTTTTCAAGTTGGTTGATTTTTCTATTCAAGCGTATTAGAATTTCCAAAAAACGATAGGAGATAATATGAAATTTTATAGAAAGCTTTTGATTCCTTCAGCGCTGATCTTTTTATTCAGTATTTTTACAGCGTGCGGGACAAAATCGAGTGCAGAGAGATTCATCCCCCAGGATGTCCAGGGGTATGGAGAGATCCATCTGGGAAAGATTCTTAATGAAAAGTTAACAAAAGAGGTCCTTGCAAAAATTGAGGAAGCTACAGGTAAGGATCCTCTCGAGTCGGTTAACGAATCGATTTCCCGTATCCAGAATGAAGTTGGAGACATAGAAAACGTAACATTCTTTTTTGCTAATTTGCAAGGAAAGGCTTTCGGTATGGATGGAGATTTTGGAATAATCTACACAGTAAAAAAACTTGATGTTGAAAAATTTACCGCTTCCCTTGAGACTGCCGGGGAGGATGCAAAAAAGACCTACCAGGAGAAATTTACCTATTATAACGACAGGGATCTGGGTTTTCTTTATTTTAAGAAGAACACCCTGTTTCTTTCCAACAAGGAAGAAGTGCTACTGCAGATTTTTGACGTTATGGGCGGGGCTCCGGGCTTTGATAAAAACAAGGAGCTTCAGGGTCTGGTTAAGAAAGTTAAAGGGAATGATATATTTTTCGCCTCCCTGTCTTCGGAAAGTTTGAGAGAGATGTCACCGCAATTGGCGGAGGCAAAGAGTATTGTTATAGGATTATCCGTTAACAGCGGTGTTAATGCATTGATTTCATGCGATCTTGGAAACGAAGAAAATGCCGCTGCAACCGAAAAGCAGTTGAATGAGATGCTAAGTATGGAAAATCCCCTTATGAGTACAATCCTCATGGCCTACAAGGATCTTATCGCTCAGATAAATGTTAAGAAGGACAATACTACAGTCACTGTAAGCGGAAAATTTACAGGCGAACAAGTTAAAACGCTTACGAACACCCTGACAGGGATGATACAATAAGTAAAAGCGATATTGCTTTATGCATGTTCGAAAAGAGCCGTTTTTAAATATTAAAAACGGCTCTTTTTTCATGCTATTTTTTTCTTATAAGCCTATCCCGGAATTCGCCCTTCTCTATCTCTCCTGCTGTAATTAGATCGTTGATAAAACGCCTTGCGTCAGAGGGGTAGCCCTGTGTCGGGGCAATCGATATAGAGGCCCCGGTTTTTAGTTTCCAGTAGTTGTTGAACATTTCCATAAGGCATTCCCTCGTATATTTTGCAAACATGGAGGCTGCGGCTGTTTCAAAGCTTTTATTATCAGCGGATACCTGAAAAAGGATTTTCGTTTTTTCAACAGAATAGAGCGATTCGAGGGAAGATTCCCTTATTACAAGGATTTTTTTGGGGCTTACAGATTGCTTAAGCCATTCATAATAGAATTTTCTTCCACCCTGACGGTCAATTACTACAATATGGGGTGATGGGGCTAATAACTCCGATAAAACAGGTTTAATCGCGATTCTGCACACATCGCCCTTATTTCCGCTGTTGAGCAAATGATTAAATTTTTCCGCTGTTAGAAGATTAATATATACCGATTCAAAATCTGTTTTGTTTTTCCCCAGTATTAGCGAAAGGGCTTCTGCCATCTTTGCAATTCCATCAATCTCAGCCTTCCGGGGGAGTCTGAATGAATCGATGCCGGAATACCAGGGGAGAGATTTTAGTTCGGACATTGTCTTTTTTGAAACCAGTGTTTTTTCAAGAAAACCCGTTAATGTTTCAGGGAATACCCCAAAATAGAGGTAGAAAAAAGATAAAACCCTTTTCTCGAGGGGGGCTATCCCCCTTTTTCGGGTAAATATCCTC
>CAZEKV010000010.1:0-26744 GCA_964512945.1 uncultured Spirochaetales bacterium
TATCGGCCGAAAACTAATCTACTCGATGGTACGAATTATAGGGGGGGGATCAACCGTAAAGAACCTCTGCGGCGGCCTCGCAAAAAAAAGCGTTTATTTTTATGAGGGTATTTAAATATAATAGTTTTTTTAAACGGCTGCTCGCTGGATTCATCTTTAAAATAATTATACCATTTATGGATTGTTTGTTCAATTATTTTTTTGGCTTCCTGTTTTATGAAAGCAACTACCCGGGAAATTGATTTTTTTAAACAGGTATCTATTCTGACAGTACGTAACTCGTTAATCATTTGTTATATTCTTTACAATACTCTTCTAATATACTCTCCATTTCCTCTGGCGATTTATCTTCAATAAACCAAAGTTTATATAATTTGAAAATAATATCGACCTTATGATTTGTCCCCTTCATTTGAATAAACAAATCAAAATATTCAAAATTTAAACCGGCTTTCCCAACTGCATATCCAAATTCTAATGTTTCATCCTCATCTGCCTCCTGTAAACTCATTATTTTATTAATTTTATCTGATTTCCACTTAATTATTTGTGTATCAAAATCGTATAAATCAATAATCCATTCATTTAATATTTTTGTATTGCATTTATTTGATATATTTTTAAATTTTTTGTTAAAATTATCTCTAATAAAATTCATATTAAGCATTTTAGCTCCTGATTATTTTATTTGACAAGATTTTTTTGACCTCTTAATATTTCAATATCAACCCTGGCATCATTAGGATTAACGGCCTTTTTTCTAAAAGTTTCACTTATTCCTGGTCCAATGCCACCGACATTTGAAACATCATCAATCTATTTTTTCGCTTTTACTATAGCTTCGTTAACTAATTTTTTCTCATTTTTTGATAAATCAGAATATAATATATCTAATGCAAGTTTAGCTTGTCCAGCAGTTATTGGTGTTTTTTGTTTGATTGGAAGATGTAATTCTTTTTTTATTTTTTTCCCTTGAATCTGCACTCGAATTACATTATTAGACGGATCTATAGTTTTAGTATCAGCCCTTGCAATTGTTTTCGTTTTTGTATTAATCTCTCCTTGCCCCTGGCAGACGAGATACATAAAGAGTAATCTTGCAGTTATTTCCGTTTTTGCCTTGATCTTTCCTATAGTATTAGAATAGATTACCATTACTGCGTCATGAACTTCCTCACTTACATATTCGGCACAAATAATATTTGATTCTCTAAAGTCTTTATTAGTAATCATCATTAAAGACCATGTTAGAGCAGCCCCTACTGCTACTGCTGCACCAGCTGTTATAGTAACTCCACCAATTGTTAAACTAACCGCTTCTTTGCCATCAGGATCGATATATCTAACCGGATTATTCCTGCAATAGGTGTAACCCCCCAATCCTTCTATTACTCCATCCATAATCGGATCCGGGGTCATCCACCGGCCTGTCCTCGTATCAAAATACCTTGCTCCTAAATAGTAGAGGCCGGTTTCGGGGTCCTTCTCCTTGCCGGCAAAAACACAATCAAAGAGGGTAATTATAATGGCCTTATCTCTAATGAGATTAGTTTATGATCCGTGATTAAAATTTCTGCAAGTTGAATAAAGGATTGAACACTTATGTGATAATCCGGGCTATTAAGATCAACAGGAAGATTATATATTTTCTTTTGCAGATCATCGCCTTCCCAGAATAAAATAACAGGTTTTGATGGGGGTGATCTATAGGTACACCTGAAAATCAGGTTTTCTGAAAATTGGAATAATATTACAGCTATTTTAGTATTAAGCGATCGATATCTGGAATGACAGTATCCATATTCAATTTTTGCATCCGCTGTTAAAATTTCAGAAACAGGCAATTGTGTTTTTGCATCTTTGAGCATTAATTTACCATCTGCCGATTCCAGCAAATAGGTTTTCCTTTTTAATTTATAAAAAATCAGAAAAATGCTGATCACAGAAACCCCTAAAACAAAAGGCATTAATCCTTCCATTTCATCATCTCTAAGATTCAACAAGGCAGAGATCAAAACAGCTGCTATACATATCAGCAGAATTGACAGCAAAGAAAACAGTACTGCATTATCATTCATATTTTTGGCTTTAATAATAACTGATTTATACATCCCTTTGCCGTCCTAATTGTTCTTTGTTTTCTTTCTGATAGCACCTGTTACAACATCTAAATACTTACCTGTATTTTTATCTATTAAAAATGAGACATCATAATTAAGATCGTCTGTTCTTGGACTAAAAATTACATGGTAATACTGCCCCATTTCACTCACATTTATATTCATCATACCAACATCATTCTTTAAATCAATTAATACATCATTATCACATGCTGTAAAGATATTATTTAATAACGTTACTGCATTGCTTTTTATTTTTACATTTTTATCAAATTGTATGCTCTCGTCTACAATTAAATCTCTGCTGTTCATATGACTTTGTCCTTTTGTTAAACAAAAACATGAATTCATTATGCATAGTAAAAGCAAGATATATTTCATAAGTTTATTCTTCATTCTAAATAATCTCTATTTTATCAACTCAATATTTATCTTCTAAATTTTAGAAATTTTCATCTATTACTGTTGCTTGTTTGTTTTAAAGCAGGTGTACTTACAAGAATTCCGGCTAAAAGCATAAAATTATCTCCCGATACTAAATATTCCGGCAAAGGAAACCCGGCAGAATAATCAACAGTTTTTGTCCGGAGATTATCTTCCCCCCATGAAAAATGATTATGATAATCTTGATACCCAATAATAATTGTTTTCTCATCAGGCGGTTTGATTTGGATTACAGCAGAGTAACCTGATATAGATCTGGCGGCAATGACTTTATTATATCCGATCTTTACCTGAACTTCATTAAGAGGTGAAGAGAATATTACGAGATTGTCTTTTTCTTTCAGGAGAGAAATATTTCCATCACTTATTTCTAAATATGAATTAAAAATGCATTTTTTCTTTAATAAGAAAAATACGGGAATAAGCAGCAGTAATAATCCCAGTATAACGTTACTGTCAGGTAATTGATGAATTAAAATATGTATTCCAATAATTATTACAAGACCTGAAATAAAAACTCCGGAAGAAATCAAAAAGGGAAATATCAAACTTCGAGAATTAAAAGAGTTGGGATTTAAAGGAATTCTTATATTTTTTTTATTATCCATTATTGCTTTTTATATTAAAACACGACCTCCTTCTTAGATAAATCTTCCACTATTCTTTGGCAATCAACAATAAATTCCTGAAATTCTATTTTCCTTTTTGTTGTATGTACAACCAGTTTATTATTTCGTATCATTAAATGATATTTCTCGGAAAAATACTCCATAATTTTTTTCACTTTCGGCGATAACACATCCTTTTCGTATGAATTTACAATAATAATATGCGTATCTGTTGATAAATCCGCATCTATTTCATCGAACTCATCTTTATAATAATTTATATCAATAGTATTCATTATGGAAGATGTTTTGCTTACAATAAATAATTTTGGTAATTCAATAACGTTAAGGTAGATCAAATAATCGGGAAAGAAGACGGAAGTTCTTCCGTTAAAAGATGCCGTACAAACAATTTCATCACCTCTTTTTAGTATATTGTAAGCAGAATACGGCTTTCTAATCAGCCTTGATTTAAAGTCTTTAACTTTATAAAAAAGATAGGATTTTAATAGTTCATAAATAACATAATCTTTATCAGTTCTACGGTATTCCCAGTTGTTTACCAGGGCATACTCCTGATATATTTTTTTGGTTTTATCCGGGTATAATATCCAGATTACTAAGATAAGTAATATTATTCCTACTATCATTAAAGTATTCATAATCACATCTGCTCACAAAAAAATTTTATTTACTGATGCATCGCAATGCCCTATGATAACATAAATTGAATAAATTTGTACAGTAGCATGCTTTATTTCGCACCCCACGCCCCGAAAAGACACTATAATATGCCGGAGGCAGTTAGTTCAATGGATTAATTCAAGAAATAGCCGAAACCTCTCGCTCAGACCTTTGGAAAAGTAATTATATATTCACAACCATTCTCTCCGGAGAAATCTATTTTCCCATTTATCTGGCTTACAAAAGCGTGAACAAGCTTTAATCCCAGACTTTTTGTATTTCTAAAATCAAAATTTCTGTCAACTCCTATGCCGTTATCCTTAACAATAAATTCATATTCTGTTTCTTTTTCCTTTATACTTATAATAATTTTGGAATCTTCTTTTTTCTCCGGAAAAGCATATTTATAGCAGTTGGATATTAACTCATTTATTATCAGGCCGCACGGCAGAGCAACGTCTATATCGAGAGAGATATCACCGATATTTTGCTCAATATCGGCATCCCCGTGAAAACTTGATTTCAGAAAACCAATTAAGCTCTTTACATATGTCTTGAACTCTATTCCTGTAGAATCAATGGTTTTGTATAATTGTTCATGTAATAGCCCCATGGAATACACACGGTTTCTGCTGTCGGTAAACATATCAAGGGCTTTCTTGTCGTCTATATAACCGCTCTGCAGGCTTAATAAACTTGAGATAACCTGTAAATTATTTTTTACACGATGATGAATTTCATTTATCAATACCTTTTTTTCCCCAAGAGACTTTCTTAGCTTTTCTTCTATACTTTTTTGATTTGTAAGATCAATAATAATACCCCGGAATCCTGTAAACTTGCTGCCTGTTCTTATGGCGTTCATATTTATATGAATCGGGAATTCCGTTCCGTCCTTCCTCTTAATCGAACAAGCCAGGATCAGGAAATTCTCCTTATTCAAAAGCTTTTCCCTGTTTCTGATAAATTCCCCTCTATACTCCGGGAGAATTAAATCCTGGATAATAATAGAGCCTCTAATATCGTCAAGCGATAATCCGAGGGTTTTCATTCCTTTTTTATTTATAAAAAGTAGCCTTCCTTCGAGATCCGTTTCAAAGATAATTTCGGGGAGCAGCTCAATTAATTGTCTGAAGCGTTTTTCGCTCTTTTTTAGTTCCTTGATGGCCTGCGAGGCTCTTATCGTTTCTACAGTGTAGGAAGCAAGTATCAGCCCAATCTCAAGATCCTGCTGGGTAAAGGGGGGAAAGGTCTTGTTATGCAGGGAGATTACCCCCTCTACCTCACCCGAATTGTTGGCTATGGGAATTATAAGTATGGAACTATTTTTGTAGCCGTTCCAGCCGCTCTGGTAAGAATAGCTTTTATTTTCCAGATCCTGGATAAGAAGGGGTTTTCCTGTAGAGACAACCTTCTCCATAAACGATCCTTTCCTCAAAGGCAGATCAATAACTTTGGGGGAATGCCCGGGATCGATTGTATGTATCAATTCCAGACGGTTTTTCCTTTTATAGTACAGGCTTCCTCCCTCCGCAGCCATGTTTTCCGCATAGGCCTGCAGGAGAATTTCCCCGATCTCACCGAGATACGAACCCGACCTCAAACTTTTTGTAGATTCTACGAGCAGCCTGAGCCGAACATTTATCTCTTCCATCTCCTTATTCCGCTTTTTCAGGGATCGTTCAATCTCTGCTTTTTCCCGGCTCGATTTCAGTTTATCCCCGCAGCGTTCAAAAAGTATTTTGAATTCAGCACTGCTGAACGGTTTCTCTATACAGGCATAAACCCCCTGTTCAAGAAACCTTGTCGAAGCCTCTTTCCCTATACTGTCACCCAGAATAATACATGTAATCTCTGAATCTATTTTCTTTATTGCTGCCAGTACGCTGTTTTTGATTTCGATGTCAAAATCAATTAAAACGGCCAAAAAATCAAACAATTCTATTTCTTTTTTAATTTTGGCAAGATCATCAACTATGCTATATTCGTATCCAGAGGCTTCAAGAACATTAGCAACCTCTTTAATAGAAGTCTTTTTTTCTACCACGAACAGTACTCTTGATGATAGTATCATTTAGATTAATCCCCCAGAAAGACCATACAACCAGTTTAAGAGATATCTCTTGATAATACAAATCATTTGCAGAATTATTTTAGGAATATTTTTCCGATCGTTTAAGATTGTCTTTTGAGTTCCCTTTTTTCCTGTTCGATTATTTCAGATAATATTTCCCTCGTAATAGCGTATAAAGGGGGTATTTCCTTATTTAACGGGAGTGATTGAGAAAGTGACATTCCTCTCTTTAAGGGGAGATCCGATACATAATAAAAAAACCTCAAGGGAACCCCGGATTTGAGAACCCCTATCTGGCTCGATTTCAATATTTCCTGATAATAATAGACCCCCTCCATTTCAAGCCCCAGGCAATTCCATATATGGCGGTAGAAATGAAGCATACGTTGATTCTGTAGTAGTGTTCCTGCTACTGTCAGCATGGCTCCGGTGTGTATGGTCGATCCAGAATTTTTCTTTAATCTTTCCATATTGACCGGGGCAAGATTCAGGATTGGATAAAAATGATCATTCTTCTGTTCAATAAAAGCCGTCGGGATAAGGATGTCCCCCCGTTTGCCGACAAGAGAGCCTGCTTTGCCGAAAATATTGATACTCGATAGATTTTTACCGAATAATAGCAGAAGATTACTTATAACCTCTGCCGCCTGTTCCCCAAAAGCATAATCAATATTAATTATCAAAGCCTTTGAGTCTTCCGGTATCCTTGATATTGAGGGGTCTACCCGATGGCCATGGAGTTTATCAAGGCTTATCAGTTGAACCCCTATTCCTGTCGAGGCGGTTTTATGCAAAACCCTTATTCCATAATTTCTCCTCAATAAATCATCCGCCATTGTTTCCTGATTGGCAGATAAATATGCCCCTGCATAGGCATAGAGTTTGTCGTATTTATTCTGCCATCCGGCGGAATCACCTTTGTTCTCATCGACCCAGGCGATGATATCATCACACTTCTCCACCAATACAGGATTAAGGCAATTAATCACCGAATGGGAATTACTGCTTATTATATGAACATGAATATCATCTGGAAAATCTGCGGTACTATAACCCGTTAATTCTCTTGCGGCATTTCCGATTTGGGCGGTCCATGCCTCGGAAAGCCTGGAATAATGATTAACCTGCCTCCTGATATCAACCCCGAACATTTCCCTGTGCACGGCAATCTGATAGAGACGTGAGGCAGCCTCCCCTGGCCAGATGCCGTAAAAACAATCGAGCTCTTTCCCTGTAAAAGATATGGATTTTAAAAACTGCTTTTCCTCATCGGAATTGGTATTCAATCGATTTAAGAACTCACTTAATGCCCTTAGATTACCCGGATGGCGAAGGCGGTATCTGATTTTTTTTGCTTCAACCGCAAACAAACAAAGACAGGTAACAAAATCAATCAAATCCGAAAGGCCGCTCCTGAGGAGAACAAGGCTCTGTCCCGGGAGCATCTCCCAGACATCCCGCCTCCTCGCGGCGGTGGGTATTTTCTGGAACATCTGATCGGGATCGCTGAAGGCTGTAGGGAGATCATCGGTTAGCAAAAAAGCGGAATTCCTTGTTATATTATCCGGCAGACGCTTTACAGCATACGAGAGGGCGGCAAAATCAAATTCAGCATTATTATTTGCAGCCCGATGCAGAGCAGGCTCAAGTTGCTTGTAAATTTCAAGTAATTTACGGATATCAATATGCCCCCCGGATATCCCGCGCAGCAATTCTGCCGTAAAAGAGTCAAAGGCGGAAAAAACACCCTGTTTATCCCGAAGTATGGTTCCCATAGACCGGGCAAAAGCCCTCGATGTATGAAGAAGTCTCAGAAACTCGTCCCCCGGCAGGCTGTAGCATATGGAGGGTTCAAGAGCCCGGATCTCGTACTCGCTGCTTTGATCAAATAGTACCGAACGCTCCCCGAAATAATGCCCCTCTGAAATTACATTTATTCTGCTAACAGGATCGGTATTGAGGTCGAGGGATTCAACTACACCTTCCTCCAGAAGAAAGATTCTCTTATCTCTGCTGTCATTCTGACAAACTATTATATCACTCTTTTTAAATATGTGTGATTCAAGTTGATTGATAAGGCGTTTTTTTTCCCTGAGGGAAAGAAAACGGAAAGGAATAATCCTTTCGAGAAGCGATAATAATCTTTCTTCCATATCTTTATTCAACAAGCCGAATTCCTATGTATCCGCACCTTAGAGGATCTTCATCTATCCTGAAACTTACCCTTAAAGCCCCAGCTGAAGAAATCCAGCTTCCCCCCCGGATTACTTTGTACTCCCCCCGAGCGGGCCTCGAGGGAGAAGACTCCGCTTCTGCCGGATATTTTCCATACCAATCGGATACCCATTCAAATAGATTACCGGCCATATCAAAGAGACCGTATCCATTGGGAGAGAATTTTTCCGTCCCGGTTGTCCCTCCAAAACGCTTTGCAAAATTGGCAATTCCGTCATTCATTTTATCACCATCGGGATAGCTTTTGTTCACAAGCCCTCCTCTTGCGGCTTTTTCCCACTCTGCTTCAGAGGGAAGTCTTTTTCCAATCCACTTTGCGAATGCCTCTGCAGCATGGTAGGAAACAAAACCGACAGGATGATCGCCTTTCCCTTCCGGGTATTCCGTACCGTCCCAATCATCGAGATACCTGCCGTCATGGAGATCGGGATCAATCCTGTCCTTCTGCCATTCGGGTTTTGATAGTATAAATCCCTGATACTCCCTGCAGTTTACCATTGTAGAGGAGATTTTAAAAGCGGGGAGACTAACTTTATGAACAGGCTTTTCGTTTTCTTTTCCATTATCGGATCCCATCTCAAAGCTTCCGGATGGAACCCCTTTCATCTTTGAATTTACAGCGTCCAGTACTTCTTTATGCCTGTTGACACTCTCCTTCCCCGCCTCTTCTGTCCCGGCATGAAGCCCCGGCAATTCCGGGGGGGGATATTCCGTTTCCCCGGATTCCTGACCGGAAAGGGAATCCGGCCGGGGGCGGGCTTGTTTAGAGGATGATTTCTCCGGAAGAGGAGCCTCTTCTGGTTTTCGGCCTGGACTTTCAAAATAAAGCGGATTACTCATGGAAAAGCGGCGATTCCCGGGATGCAGATCCTCCGGCGGGGATCCCGATCCTAATAAGTCCAGTAGAAAGTCCTTGAGAGTCATTCCCGGAAAAACCGGAATTGAGGAGAGATCATTAACAAAAAAAGATAACTCACGCGTATCGGCATTTCCAATATAATTTCTAAGGTCGTTCAGCAATCTTACTTTTATATTTAATAGATAATTTCTCCATTCCAGTTCCTGGATGTAATCCATATAGAAAATCTTAGAATGCCTGTATAGGAAAGTCAAGAAAATTGCTTGTTTTATTCTTTCCATTGAATAAGACTTGTTAGTATGGTGGCGATTATCGGGGAAAAAACAAAGGCTGTTCACGAAGTAAGAAGAGAATTAACGAGGGGTAAAATTGACTGCAAAATTTTTACCTGGAACGAAATTACAGAAGACGAGGAATTTTATCTCATTCTGACACCCCCGGATAAAAATAATCTGAAAGCTTTTTACTCTCTTACAAAAAAGGCAGTATATCTAATTAGATACTATAATATCACTGCTGGAGAAGATCCTGTAAATAAAAAAATCCTGGATCTCCCATTGTCCTTTCCTGTAAAGGGTCTGGTTACAATAATAAACTGGATCATGTGTAAAAACAAATATAGTTTCGATTTCTTAAAACTACTTTTCAGGGAAACCGATATGAATATAATTGCTATTGATGAAGACGAAAAGATAACATCGGCAATATCTCAAAGTGACAATATTATAGGCTTTCCCGTCAATGAACTGAACAATAGATATTTCCCGGAGGTTTTTAATCTAAAGGCAGACGATATACCGGACAGTAGCTCGGAAGAGAGCCATGTAAAAAACCTCGAAGATGCCTACGGGAAAAATACTTCATTTATTACCTACAAAATCCCCTTTAAAGAATTAACAATACCCGGCATACCCAATAGATCAACACATTTACTTTTACTAACCCGGATAAGGGAAATAAATCAGCTGACAGAAAAGGCCGAAAGGATGTCCGCAATAAAAAGCAGCATGATTCAGCAGCGGACACTGGAACTTGAAAATGCTAACGAGGTTCTCCAGCAGCAAACGACAAAACTTCAAAATGCCCTCGAAATGCTGGAAACAAGAAATACCCAGATGATGGAAGAGCTTACAATGGCCAGTGAGTTTCAGAAAAGTTTACTCCCGAAGGAATTCCCTGATGATTTGCCGGTCAATTTTGTACATAAATATATCCCATATCTCCAGGTGGGGGGGGATTTCTTCGATATAATAAAGCTTGACGATGATAATATCGGTTTTATTATAACCGATGTTTCAGGACACGGAGTGGCCTCGGCATTAATAACATCGATGTGCAAAAGCGCCTTTGATCATTATGCCCCCGGGAATTTCTCCCCGGCGGATACCCTGTCACAGATAAATAACGAGTTCTCAAAAAGCATACGAACAGAGCACTATCTTACGGGGTTTTACATTATCATCAATACGAAAACCATGGAATGTACATACTGTAATGCCGGCCACCCCAAACAATTATTGATCCGCTCAAATGGAGAGGCTGTCGAATTAAGTACAATGGGATTCTTTATAGGAATGTTTGAGGGGACAAAATACGAAGATAAAAAGATGGTACTGGAATCCGGAGATAAGATATGCCTTTTTACAGACGGGGTGCTGGAGCCTGAAAACTCCGAGGCCGTCCCCTTTGGAAGAGAGAATATTATTAAGACAATAAACGAAAATTCAAACGCTAATTTACAGGATATTTCAAATAGTTTGGTATCAAATTTAATCAACTATATGCACGAGCCGACCTTCCAGGATGATATAACAATACTTTTAATTGAAATAATGGAAAGCCTGTAGAGCATATAAGGAGACAAAATGGGCAATCAGGAATATATAGAAAGAATCACGAAGGCCGTCCAGGAGCTTCCCACCCTCCCCAATGTCGCTATCAGGGTAAACAAGCTTTTAAAGTCTCCCGGGGCAGGTGCTGCCGAACTTGCAAAGGTAATCGAACTGGATATCAGCATCACCGCGAAACTCCTTTCCCTCGTTAATTCAGCCTATTACGGTCTTTCAAAAAAGATGGCCGGTGTTCAAAACGCTGTTGCCTACCTTGGCATAAATGCGGTTTCCCAGTTGATACTGAGCCTTGGAGTACTGAAAACCTTTGAAAAAAAGGATGACAAAATATTTAATCAGAAAGAATTCTGGCTCCACTCAATTTCCGTCGCCGTTCTGTCCAGAAAGATAGCCAGGCTATGCAAAAAAAAAGAAACCGAAGAATGCTTTACTGCGGGACTTCTTCATGATCTGGGCAAAATTACACTGGCACATTTTTGCCCCGACTTATTTGAACTGGTAATAACAAAGGCGATGGATGAAAAGATTCCCCTTTATCAGATAGAAAAAAAACACCTGGGGATAAGTCATTCAACCATAGGCGAATGGGTGGCCAGGAACTGGCAGCTCCCATTACTGATAATTGTAGCCATAAAACACCACCATGAAGAGGTGGAATCCCGTACAGGTTTTAACCTGTCTAACGATTCTATTGTTGATATTGTCAGAATCGCCGATTGGTTAACAATTACCAATTCTACTGGAAACAGCGGAAACCCGGTAATCGAAGAACCCTCGGAGGCCTCCCTGAAGCGGATTCCCATTTCCATAGAAGAAGCAAATTCCCTCGCAAAAAACTCTTACCCGGAAATATTAGCGGCAGCAGAAATACTCGGTGTCTGATCGAAATATCCGCAAAATTCTTTTACAACACAAATTCCGCAATAGGGGCGGTTTAATTTGCATACAAGAGCCGTAAAGTCGAGAAGTGAAAATAAAAAATTACGGGTATGTTTATAGTTAAATAATTCAACAGCCTTTTCTTTTACAACTCTTTTTCGGCGGATCTCTCCGCTTAATCCCAGATTATAGATGCGGTTAATAAATCTCGCGATATTGGAATCTATCACATGCTCAGGGAGATTAAAGCATAGGGTTAATATAGCCCCGGCAGTATATTCTCCTACCCCGGGAATCTTTGATAGAATTTTCCGGCATTTTGGTATTTTCCCGTTGAGGTTATTCACTATGTACTTTGCAGCATCAATAAAATGCGAAGACCGCCAGTGAAGCCCCAGATGCCCTGTCAGGGTACTGAGGATGTTGTAAGAAGCAGAGCTTAAAGTCTCCACATCAGGGTATCTTCTGATAAACTCCAGATACACCGGAGCCGCCTGATGTGCCTTTGTCCGTTGAAGCATGAATTCGGCAATTAAAATCATATAGGGATCATGCTTGCTCCGCCACGGAAAATCCCTGAAATATAGTTTGTGATTTTCGATTATTATATCCTGTATCAAACCAGACATTGGAATAATTCTTCTCTTCCGCCAGATAGACAAATAGATAGTATAGAAACAGCCCTTGCTTTATAATTCTTACTTTAACACAGCCTGTATAATATATCTATTCTCCAGGATGCCGGGAAGAAAATCCTTTGAAGGAGTGTTGTCAAGTTTCATTGTACAGGAAGCGGCCTTACAACCCTTGAAAATAGTATTTTCCATTTCTTCAATATTTATTTCCTCTTTTCGCAGTTTATCCAGAACAAAGGCCAGAACACCAACTTTGTTGTAGTGGCGTACAATGAGACTGGTTACAGCCGGAGATTTCCTCTGAATGTTTACAGCATACGGCGGTTTTCCTGTTTCCATATATTCTTTTATTATCTCAACAACCTGCATCGCTATGGCCGTGGAAGACTGCTCTGTGGAGGCTCCAATATGGGGTGTTGCAGTTACAAGGTGTGAGAGTTCTGTATCGCAAAATTCCCTGTTCGATCCTGACGGCTCATTTTCATAGACATCAAGACCTACCCTCAATCCCTTTCTAGGAATCGCCTTTTTGAGGGCTCCTGTATCCACCACCTCCCCCCTTGAGGTGTTTACAAAAATCGCAGCATCTTTCATCCTGGAAAAAAAATCGCTGTTTATCAGATGTTTCGTTTCAGGAACCGAGGCAATATGAACTGATACAACGTCAGAAATAAGGGCAATATCATTGAGGGTTTTACAGTAAACAAGCCCTGATTCATCTGCTTTCTCCTGCGAAAAGCTCCTGGACCATACTGCTATTTTCATCTCAAAAGCCTTGAATCTCTTAATAACAGCCCTCGCAATTGAGCCAAACCCTATAACTCCAAGGGTTCTTCCCTTAAGACCCCCTGCTCCGGCATATTTTTTTTTACCCCATTCACCTTTCCGCATGTCGAGAGAGGCATCAACAATTCGTCTGTCCGAGGCTATAATCAATCCGGCTGTTAGTTCGGCTACAGCGTCTTTATTTTTCCCCGGGCAGTTGGAAACATGTATGCCGTGTTTTCCGGCCTCTTCCAGATCAATTGTGTTAACCCCCGCTCCGGCTCTTATTATCAAAGATAGAGCCTTCGCCGCCCTAATTTGTTCCTTTTGAACCCTTGTCGATCTGACCACAAGAACCTCAACACCATCAAGGGCGGAGGCCAGGGTGTCTGTTGTTAATTCGGGTCTTACTTCGAGATTACATCCAGAATCGCGCAAAGCTGAAATACCCTTTTCCGAAAGTTTATCGGCAACCAATACATTCATATTCACACCCCTTGCATACAGAATTTTTTGACTTAACCAATGCATTATACAGCATTATTGATAATTTTCCAAATTTTATTTTAGCAGCCGAAAATTTTTCCGACTCATCAGGGAATTTTACCGATTCCTGCATAAACGGGTGTTTGGTTTTCCACCGGATTAAGAAAGAAGGCTCTCGCTCCTCACCTATAAAAACGTAACCATAGCTCAAACAGCTGAAATCAACGACAATCAACAGTCTTTTTGACACTAAAAACCGCCAAAAGATAGAATAACAACCCATATCCCGCCAGAATAAATAATGAGGTATAATCCGCAGGGCTGCCAAGAAACATTCTTCGTATCGAAAGGGAGGCATGTGTAAGAGGGATTATTCTGGCAAAAAGTTCAAGAACATAGGGAAGTTTTTTTAATGAGAAAAAAGTCCCTGCAAGAAATGACATTGGCATAATTATAAAAGAATTAAAACTCCCCATATCGCGATGTGTTTTAATATTTAAGGCAACAAAAATACCAAGAGATGAAAATAGAAAGAGATTCAGTAAAACGGGAAGAATTATAAAGGGAGAGATTAGATTATTCGTACCGCATAAAAATCCAATAAACAGTATAATCATAAAGCTGACCAGGCCCTTTGTAATGCCGAATAAAACATGGCCCGTAACAATCTGCAGGGAAGTCGCAGGGGATAAGAGGTATTCTTCAAAAAACCTGTTTATAAACCTGATAATGTTTATTTCAACACCTATACTAAAGCCGGCGTTCATTCCTGCTATCGCAATCAAACCCGGCAGAAGAAAATGAAAATAATCAATCTCCTCCATCCTTACATCAGTTCCCAGCCCCCAGCCAAATGCAACCGTGTACAATAAAGGTGAAATTACCATCCCCGCAAGAACCCTTTTCCATCGTTTTTTTAGAATCAACATGCTTCTTAGATAGATTGCCCAGATTTGAATCATATAAATTTTGTTTCTCCTGTCAATTTCAAAAAAACATCTTCCAGCTGTGTCTTGCGAATTATCAACTCTGAATCAGGTGGAAAATCAAACGATTCCGCCTGCTTTTTCCGATCAAAGTACTCTCTCTGCGTTTTCCCCGCGTGGAAAATTTCCCTGCACCAATTCCCAATTCCCGCTATAAGATTTTCTGGGGAATCAACCACTGTAATACTGCCGTTGTTCATAAGAGCGATTCTCTCTGAATAATTCTCTGCCTCTTCCATATAATGAGTACTAAATATTATTGTCTTACCCTCGCTTCTAAGTTTTTTCAGCAAATCCCATATTTTATATCTGCTGAAGGGATCAATACCCGATGTCGGCTCATCCAGGAATAGTATTTCCGGATCGTGTAAAATTGCCCTTACTATCTGCAGGGCACGTTTCATTCCGCCGGAAAGGCTTCTTACCAGGGCTTTTCGCCTTGACGATAATGAAATATACGACAGATAGTCCTCCATTCTGATTCTTTCGGTTTTTTTATCCAGTCCGAATAAAAGGGAATGGATTTTTAGATTCTCTTCTACAGTCAAATCAAGATCCATATTCGAATTCTGGGAAACAACACCTATTTTAGATCTGTCTATCTTCCTTCTTGAATCACATTTTATACCGTTTATTAAAACATCCCCTGAAGAGGGTTTGCACAGCCCGCACAGCATCTTGAGGGTTGTTGTCTTTCCTGCACCATTCGGCCCCAGAAAGCCGAACATCTCTCCCTCATGGATGCCCAGACTAATATCGTCCACAGCTTTAATGCCCTTCTGAAATGTCCTCGACAAATTCTTCAATTCAATCTTAAACATACTGCCGCTTCTTCTTGATCGAGTATAGAACCTTTCCCGCTTTATCGATAAACATGTCAACATCTTCCTCTGTATGAGCAGCCGAGATAAAGGCCGTTTCAAACTGGGAAGGGGGAATATATATTCCTTCGTCAAGAAGACCGTGAAAGAAAGCCTTAAAATTATCAAGATTACATTCTTTTGCTTCTTTCAGATTCCTGACAGTTTTCTTCCGAAAAAACGGTGTAAACATCCCTCCCTTCCTTGCAATGTGAAAATCAATATTTATTTTATCGGATATTTCCCCCATTCCGCCTTCAAGCTTTTTAGATAGTTTTTCAATCTTCTCGTAGGGGTTTATATCTATAAGGGTTTTCAGGGTTGCAAGTCCCGCTGTAACGGCAACGGGATTCCCGCTTAATGTTCCTGCCTGATAGACATTACCAAGGGGCGAAAGATGATCCATTATTTCACCCCTCCCCCCGAAGCCCCCAATGGGTAAACCTCCCCCGAGAATTTTTCCGAGGCATATGAGATCGGGATTTATCCCTGCAACTGTCGAGTAAGTGGTGGGAGCGATTCTAAAACCGGAAATCACCTCGTCAAAAATAAGCAGTATGTTATTTTTTTCCGTAATCTTTCTTAAACTCTCAAGAAAACCAGGCAGAGGAGGAACCATTCCCATATTCCCGGCAATGGGTTCCACTATCACTGCAGCAATAGCGTCACTGTCATTTTTGATAATTTTCTCAACATTTTCAATACTGTTGTATTCTGCCACATACACATCATCAACAGCCGTCTGCGGAATCCCGTCGGAGGAAGCCCCCCCTCCGGTAAGAAGCCCGCTCCCTGCAGAAACAAGCAGATAGTCTACATGCCCATGGTAGCAGCCGTTAAATTTAATTATCTTGTTTTTTCCGGTATATCCCCGGGCAAGACGTATGGCAGACATTACCGCCTCTGTTCCCGAGTTTACGAGACGAAGTTTTTCTATGACCGGGACAATCGATGTAATAAGTTCTGCCATTTCAACTTCAACTTCGGTATTTGTACCAAATCCCAGCCCCCTGGAGACAGCAGCTTTAACAGCCGATATTACATTCGTATCGGCATGCCCGAGTATAAGGGGCCCCCAGGATCCACAGAAATCCAGATACTCCCTGTTGTCAACAGATTTCATCCATTGACCCATCGCAGATTTAAAATAAACAGCATCTCCGCCGACACCTGTAAAAGAACGTACGGGACTATTCACCCCGCCCGGCATTACTGCTTTTGCCCTCGAAAATAATTCTATTGATTTTTCCATTGTCTTAATCCTTTTTTACTGCTTCTGGAAATGATAATAGATCAAGCATATTCCACTTTAACAAAAGCAGCACTCTTTTTTTAATCCCTCAAAAAATCATCATAGCGGTCTGCCCAGTAGGAAATAATAATATCGGCTCCCGCCCTCTTCATAGCAAAAATCGACTCCCTCACCATATCACGAAGGTTCCCCCACCCTTTTTCTGCAGAAGCAGCAAGCATTGAATATTCTCCGCTTACATTATAAACAGCAAGGGGCAACTCCGTCCGCTGTTTAAGACTGCTTACTATATCAAGGTAAAACAGAGCCGGCTTTACCATCAGAATGTCCGCCCCTTCATCCTCGTCAAGAAATGATTCCCTTAACGCCTGTTTCCTGTCCCTGAAGGAGGCCTGATAGCCTTTTCTGTCTCCTTTTCCGGGAGAAGATTTCTCTGCTTCCCTGAAGGGGCCATACATCGATGAAGCGAACTTTGTCGAATACGACATAAGCAGGGTATCGGATAAATTATTACTATCGAGGATTTCTCTGATTACCCCTATCTGTCCGTCCATCATCGCACTTGGGGCAACACAATCCGCCCCCGCTCGAGCATGAGACAATGCAATCCTTGCAAGCTGCTCCAGGGTTCTATCGTTATCCACATTTCCCGAATCATCCAGAAAACCGCAATGTCCATGATCGGTATAGGCACATAAGCAGACATCCGTAAAAACAGGGAAATTACCGAATTCCTTTTTTAAAACCCTTATCCCATGCTGTACAACACCATCATCATTATAAGCCATGGAACCGGAAGGATCTTTCCCATCAGACCCGGGGATCCCAAAAAGTAAAACACCCCCGATCCCGGTTTTCACAATTGGCTCGATTTTTCTGCATAAACTATCAATGCTGTATCTGAACTGACCGGGCATAGCGCTAATGGCCTCTTTTTTATTCTTCCCCTCGGTCAGAAAAACAGGATAGATAAACTTGCCTGCATCCGGCATGGGTTGGTCAAATATTTTCCTTATGTAAGAATTTTTCCGCAGTCGTCTTAATCTAATCTCAGGATAGTTCTTCATGTCTTCCTCCATCCTCATCGTGCAAATCTCCCGCCTCTACCGAGTTTTTTATAATACTAACGGCAAGGGCTGATACACTGGATTCAATATCCGCCTTCTCTGGCATTATGATATCATTAACACCATTATTCTTCAGTTCTTCCGATGTGGGCTTTCCAATCGAAAGAATGATTTTCCGTTTTAAAAGTTCACGCCCCGAAATTCTAACATACTCTTTTACAGCAGATGTGCTGGCAAAAAATACAATATCATGTTCGGGCATCGGAGAAAAATCTTTTTTGGGGATAAATTCATCACCAATCGGTTTATTAAAATAGAGTATGCAATCCGTTACTACGGCTCCTGCCCCGGCAAGTAGCTGTGAGACTTTCCGGCCTGCAAGATCGGAACGAAACCGCAAAACAGCAGCACCGCCAGGAGAGATTTTACTGACAATTTCAGCAATCCCCTCCGCCCCGGAGCAGGTCTCAGGAACAGCATCAGGATAAAGATTATGCCTGAGCAGCTCGCCGGCCGTAGCTTTTCCACAAACCATTATCTTCGGAAGTCTCCTTATATCTTTTCTCCCCTCTTTCAAAAAGATCATAAAAAATCTTACAGAAGAGGGGGATGTCAGTACAATCCAGTCATATTTAGATATGTCTTTAATATCGTCTTTTGCTTTATGATTCATCTCAAGCTTGATTAAAGACCCTCTAACAGGGATTCCCCCAAAATCATCGATTATTCTCTCACCCCCCGGAATCAGATTCTCACTACAGGTCAGAAGTACTCTTTTCCCCTTAAGGCCTCCCAGGGTCTTCCGGTAGGAGTAGCCTGCAATTTCTCCGACGATTACTATCCCGGGGGACCCAGAATCTTCTTTATCCAGCTTTCCGCAGATATCTTCCAGACTGCCGCGGATTATTCTTTCATCTGCAAAACCGGAATTTAGAATTACAGCGGTTCTGGTCTCCGAATTAAGCCCACTTTCGATCAAACTCTTTTTTACATCCTTTAGAATATTTACAGACATAAAAAACACATAGGGCAGTTTTTTTTCATGAAGGGGTGTAAAATCCAGAGAACCACCGGCAGCCTGTCTCGGGGTATAGACCGTAAACCCCCTTGAAATGCCCCTGCGGGTCAGCAAGATTCCCGAGCTTGTAGAGGCATAATTAAGACTGCTTATTCCGGGAATAACCCTGTAAGGGATTCCAAATTTCTCCAGTTCATCAATTTCTTCCGAAAGTCTCCCGAAAATTCCAGGATCACCCCCTTTCAATCTAACAACCCTTTTCCCATATCTTGTATACTTCATTATTAATTTGACTATTTCACCCTGTTTAAGACTATGCCTTCCTGATCTCTTTCCGACAAATACAGGAACTGCGTCCTCTTTTAGATAACTCAGAAGGGCTTTATCCATAAGGGAATCATAAAGGCAGACATCACAATTCGATAATTCAATTATCCCCTTCTGCGTACACATATCCCCTGAGCCGCATCCGGCTCCGACAAACCTCACCGCTTTTATAAAGTAATCCCTTATATGAACAAAGCGGGGATCATTTCTGCAAAAGGTAATTCCTATACAACCCTGCCCTGAGGGGGTTGGAAGCTCTCTCCGGGAGATTCTTTTTGTAATTCTATTCTGTAACCCCAGCCTGTTCACAGCGGCCTCTGCCGTAATGATCATATCAAAACCGCCCCTGTCAAGCTGCTCTATACGCTCTTCAACGTTCCCCCTGATAGATTTTATCCCCATTTCAGGGAAGTTTTTTCTGACAAAATCCTCCCTCCTTTCACTGCTCACACCAACGATAGAGCCGGATCCCAGTGTTTCAGGATCTTCTTCCCCTCTGCAGATTATTACATCATCACGGGATTCACACCAGGGGAGACGAAACCAATCAAGACTTTCTTCGTATTCTTCCGGCATATCCTTGGCACTGTGGATCGCAAAATCAAGATCCCCGTCAATTACCCTTTTATCAAGATCCCGGGTAAAAAAATCTGCAGGGCTTTCCCTGAGATCCATTTCCCGATTCCTGTCTCCGGGGCTTGATTCGGGAACAAGTTCCCACTTAAAAGCAGGCCATATCTTTTTCAATCTGCTTATTATTTCATTCGACTGAATAAGAGCAAGTCTGCTGCTTCTCGTTCCCGCCCTGAAAACTACTGATGATTTTGTCATAGTCATTTTTATGCTCCAATACAGCCCTGTCAGCTATTCTAAAAATATTATCCATATCAGCCATCTCTCTTCTATACCAGTGCTTTAGATCATCAAGATTAATTACCCTTATGTTGCCCGATGGGGATAAAACCGATATATAGGGATCTACATTCGCAGGTACGGAAAGATCAATAACAGAATTCTTCACATTCCCATTAAAAGAATCAGCATGTTCCCTGGTAATTACATACTCCCTGCTTCCAGTGCAGGATATAAGAACATCAGCCTCATTTAAATGATTTTTTATGTTTTTAAGATTTAATAATCTTATATTCTTATCCCCGGACGAAATAGCAGGTTTGTTTTTGTTGAAAAACCACAGGCAGTAAAAGCCGTCTGAAAGAAATTTTTCAATAAGCCCCGACCCTATTACCCCGGTTCCAATAATTATCACCTTCTTCGTTTTATGATTCCTCTTTACAAACTTCAAACAAAGATCCTCTATCTCGTTATTCTTGAGGAACGGCGATGTATCTTTTCTAATGTGCTTGGCAATGTGCAGTGATTTTGAAACCCAATCCTTCATGATACTTCCAGCCCAGTTCTTTTCAATTCCAGAGGCCATGGCTTCCTTAATTTGAGCAACAATATGGTTTTCTCCCGGCACCTGGGAATACAAACCGGAAAAAAGATGGGATAAATGCCTGAAGGCAGAGAAACCCTTTTTAACATAGAACATGCTTTCATCGAGAGAATCAAATCCTGTAATCTTTCTAAGCAGGGAAATAAGAATATCACTATCCAGTCCGGCTGCAAAAAGTTCACTCCTATTACAGGTGTTAAGAATAAAAAATTCCTGAATACCCGAGACCTGAGATACCATTGCTCCAATCCCGGCTTTCTGGCTATCACTAAAATGGAATTTCTCCCTATCCCCGAGTTTTAATTCTTTATGGCTTGTGCCGATTACAAACAGGTTGGTTCTTTCGATCAATTCCAGATGTCTGGAAAGATTATTCTTAATCAATCTCGAACGCCTGCAGGATTTTCCGCCGGTAGATACCGAGATTACAAGTTCATTTTTTCTGAAAATGGCAGGAGTAATAAAACTGCCTTTACTCCAGTTTTTATCAACAGAACAGCATATAATATTACTCTTCTTACATAAATCGATTATTTTTGCATTAACCGCCTCATTATCCGTTGCTGCGTATACAATAAATTTTCCCTTGATATCCTCGTCTCTAAATTCCCTGTTTATATGTATAATACGCTTCTGGCTTACTAAATCAGCTATATCCTCATTTACATCAGGGCTTACGATGGTCACCTCAGCCTCTGCGTTGATAAGATGGAGGGTTTTTATGTAGGCAATTTTTCCTCCCCCTGCAACAAGTCCGCTCCTCCCTTTTGCAATTAAATTTACAGGGAAGGTTGGAACTGTTTTCCTTTCTCTAATAATCCCATCCATTTTATTTGCTGTCTCCATTATTTTTTTTGGCAATTATCAATGACAAATATTCTTCACTGCTTTTTTTTATATCTTCATCCCTCCTGTAAAGAACTTCATCCTTCATGCACAATCTCGATGCGTAGATTCTTTTCCCCCTGAACCCGTTCTTATCCAGAACATTGATTATCTCTTCTTTATGCCTGTAGGTTTTCATAAAAACCACGGTATCGGAATATCTTATAACATCATTCTCAAGAAGTCCCTCCTTCCAGGCAGGAATAATCGAAAGCACCTCATCATTCTCGACCATCGGAAGATTTATCCGCGAAGCTGCCGTTTGAAACGAGGTTATTCCCGGAACGGTTATACTTTTCATCCCGGGAACCTCTTTCTCAAGCACCCTCAAAAGATAGGTATAGGTACTGTACAACAAAGGATCTCCAAGAGTAACAAAAGCACAGTCCCGCCCATTTTTTATTTCCCCCGCAACAATCAATGCGTTTTTCTCCCACGATAAAATTCGGTCTTCAAGTTTTTTCTCCATGCTGAACAGGAGATTTATCTTCTCGGCCTTACATAATTTAACACTGTCCACAACTTTTTTAGAAATACTTTCTCTGGTATTTCTTCCCGAGACATAGAAAACCACATCCACTTTTTCAAGGATTCTCTTCCCCTTGAGTGTCAGCAGCTCAGGATCCCCCGGCCCTGCTCCGATACCGTAGAAAATTCCATTTTTCATATCCACCTCCCGGTAGTGACTTTTCCCGTTGATTTTACAGTAACATCAGCAAAACCCCAAAAGATTTTGTATCAATATACCGCTAATACAAAAAATATTTTTTTACCCGGTCATTATTGACAAAATAAAAAAAAAGAATAAGTATGTACCCATATTCGGTTCTTTTATAGTTATTAGCTTTCAGGTGCCCTGGCATTTAACTGGTGTTTATGCGGGGAGAATAGGGAATCCTGTGAAAATCAGGAGCGAACCCATCGCTGTAACCGTCTGTAACTTGTTTACAGAGCTCTGTGTAGGAGCGGGACGAAAGCCGCAGACTCCGGTGTTCCGGAGTAAAACCACTGATTTGTATCGGGAAGGTGCGGTGAGTAGATTGATCCGGGAGTCAGAAGACCTGCCTTGAAAGGAATTTTTTTATGTTTACGTGGTAGTAGACATAATTATACTACAAGGTGATAAAAATGGGAATCCCTGTATTCTAACGAGTACAGGGATTTTTTTATTTCCTTGAAAAAAATAAAGACTCCTTATAAGCAGGTGTTCCTGAGAGGATAATTATTTGGGTATCGAAAAATATCAACTAATTTCTATTTTAGGAGGAACAAATGAAGAAACTACTTGTCCTGGGGGTTATTATGCTTTCCGTCTTTCTTACCGGATGCCAGAGTTCTCAGGGAAATGGAGACAATTCCGGATCAAAAAAGGGAATTCTTGTCATCAGTTTTGGAACAAGCTATGCCAAAACCAGAAAGGCAACAATAGGAGCCTGCGAGAAAAAGATCAAAAAGGCTTTTCCCGGATATGAAATACGGAGGGCTTTCACATCCAACATTATTATTAAAATTCTAAAAGAACGGGATAAAATATTTATCGATACTCCCGGAGAAGCCCTTGAAAAAATGTCCGGAGAGGGTTTTTCGGAGGTTATAATACAGCCCCTTCATGTAATAGCCGGGGAGGAATACACTGAAAAAGTACTGACAGCAGCCTCCAGTTATAAAAATCGCTTTAAAAAGCTTGCTGTAGGAAGGCCCATTCTTGTAAAGGATAACGATTACGAAAAAGCCGTAAAAGCAGTTTCAACCCAGCTTCCATCAGTTAAGGAGGGAGAAGGGGTTATTTTGATGGGACATGGAACGCATCACCCTGCAAATTCATCCTACGCAAAAATACAAAAGTACTTCGATGATGCAAAACTGGGAGTGTATGTTGGAACCGTAGAAGCCTCACCCGATTTGAATGATGTGATATCTGCTCTTGAAAGGGACAAAATAAAAAAAGTAACCCTTATGCCTTTTATGGTCGTAGCGGGAGATCACGCCTCCAACGATATGGCAGGAGACGAAGACGACTCCTGGAAGACAATACTGGAAAAAAAGGGCTACGAGGTAAAGATCTACCTTCACGGCCTTGGTGAAAATAAAGAGATCCAGAACATCTATGTCAATCATGTCAGGGATGCTATTAATAAATAATACTTGAGGGAATAAATGAACCATCTGTCAGCCGCCAGGAAAATTACAATAGCCTTCTTCTTGTTTCTTCTGCTTTTTGGGTGCAAAAAGAATTGCGGTTTGAAAGAAAGGCAGATAGATGGTTCTCCCTCGAGTTGTAAAAAAATAACAGATGCCGACGGGAATCAGAGATTCATCAACTGTCCGGTAAAAAGAATTGTTTGCCTGCTCCCCTCTGCGGGAGAGGTTCTCTATGCAATAGGTGCAGAAAATCAGATTGCAGCTTGTTCGGATAATGTAACTTTCCCCCCTGTCCTGAGTAAAAAGCCCTCTTCCGGTTCTTCAAAAAAACCTAATCTGGAAATCCTGCTGCAGCAAAAACCCGACATTGTAATTGCGAAAACAAGAATAAAACCCGAGCTAAAAGAGAAAATTGAAAATGTTCTCGGAGTCCCCGTACTGCTCTACAATGCCGTAAATCTTGAAGATGTGCTGCCCCTTATCTCGGATATGGGTGTCCTTACAGGCAGAGAAAACAGGGCGGCGGAGTTCCGGGGTTTTATAGAAACTCATCATAATAAAATAGTTAGTAAAATTTCATCGCTAAAAGAAGAAAATAAGCCAAAAGTCTATTTTTCGAGCATGGGGCATCTTTACTGGAGCGGCAATAGCTGTTCCTCCAGTCATAAACGGATAGATGCGGCAGGGGGAATCAATATCGCATCAAATGAAAAAGCCAGGGTTCCCCGCTTGAGTCCCGAATGGGTTTTTGAAAAGAATCCCGGGGTAATAATTTACAGCTACCTTAAAGCACGTAAATCCAGGAGAATACCCGTATCTGAAGAGCTAAAAAACATAGTAAAGGATATTTCCCGGGAACCAGGACTCAGAGCAGTTGATGCTGTGGGAAACAACAGGGTGTATGTAATCGATGTGCGATTAATTACCGGACCGGGATCAATAATCGGGGAACTCTACTATGCTAAATGGCTTCACCCCGAATTATTTAAGGAAGTAGATCCTGAAGGCGTTCACAGGGAGATGTTCTCAAGGTTTTATAATATTGAACTGAAGGGCGTCTGGTGTTATCCTTACGTTAATTGACCTCCGGCTGCAACAAAATTTCAAAGAATTGCACGGGAATTAAAGACAGGAATAACTTGACAGAAAACAAGTTTTCGACAGCTCAATTATACTCGCAGAATATTCTCAAAAAGGTTTCCTTTCTGGTTCTGCTGTCAATACTCCTGTTTGCACTTGTCCTTGGTTCCCTCTGCATTGGAGCATCTTCTACGGGATTTATCCAGGCAGTTAAACTTTTTTTCTCATTTCTTCCCTTTTTCGGGCATGTGGACATGGACGCTGTAATTATCATTATGGATCTTCGGCTTCCGCGTGTGCTAATGGCAGTTATCGCCGGCTTCGGGCTTGGAGTAAGCGGTGTTGTTATGCAGGGGCTGCTAAGAAATCCCCTCGTGTCACCATATACCCTTGGAGTCTCTTCAGGGGCTGCCTGTGGAGCTGCTTTTTTTATCGTTTATGGATTTAATTTTGCGGTTATCATGAAATTTTCAATGATATTAACCGCCTTTGTTTTCAGTATTACCTCTATTTTTGTCGTATACCTGATCGCCGGACTGAAAGCCACCTCTTCCGAAACCCTAATTCTTGCAGGAATTGCAATCAGTTATCTGTTTTCAGCCCTAATATCCTCTTTTAAATATTTTTCCAGCAGTGAAGATCTCAGGGAAATAGTCTTCTGGATACTGGGAAGCCTTCAGGCAATTAAAATAGAGGATGTATACATAGTTTTCCCGGTAATATCCGCTGCGTCCATATTCCTGTACAGGCTATCATGGGATTTAAACATAATGGGAGCGGGAGAGGATGTCGCAAAAAGTCTTGGAGTAAATACAAAAATTTTGAGATTTTTGGGGCTTCTGCTGTCTGCCCTGATAACAGCTTCAATAATCAGTTTTACAGGCATTATAGGATTTATTGGACTCATGGCTCCACATTTCTGCCGATTGTTATTCGGCCACGATCACCGTTTTCTTTTCCCCGGGGCGGGCCTCATCGGAAGTATCTTGCTCCTTGCCTCTGATACCGTTTCTAGAATCATCATGGCTCCAACGGAAATCCCCATCGGAATAACAACTGCTTTTATTGGAATCCCATTTTTCCTTTTTTTACTTATAAGCAGAAGGAGAAGAAAATGGCAGCAGAACTAAAAATAGACAACCTCTCCTTCGCCTATAACAAAACAAGGGTTCTTGAAAATATAAGTATTTCCATGTCCGGTAATCAGATGATAAGCCTCGTAGGCCCCAACGGCTCCGGGAAAACCACTTTGCTAAAGTGTATAAATAAACTACTTCCTTTTTTTTCGGGAAAAATACTTATCAACAAAAAGAATATTTCAGAATTAACGGAAAATATGATCTCAAAACTCATTGCTTATGTCCCTCAATCGGAGAGTGAAGTTTTCCCCTACACTGTTTTAGAAACAGTAATGATGGGCAGAAGACCCTATATTAACTGGAGAGTGAAGAAAAGGGATATTTCCATTGTCTCTAAAATCCTTACAAGGCTGGATCTTGAACACCTCGCAAACCGCCATTTTGACGAACTCAGCGGTGGAGAAAAACAAAAAGTTTCTATTGCCAGGGCTCTTGTCCAGGAGCCGGAAATCCTGCTTTTAGATGAACCTACAAGCAATCTGGACATATGCCGCCAGCTTGAAGTAATGGAACTACTATCTAAATTATCGAAAACGGACAATTTATTAATAATAATGGCCATGCACGATCTGGATCTCGCCGCAAGATATTCCGATAAAATAGTAATCATAAAATCTAAAAAAATATTTGCCGACGGATCTCCTGAAGATGTTATTAACCCGGAGAATATCTTGAAGGTATTTAAGGTGAGGTCTCTCGTCAGGAAAAGCTCGTTGGGCTATCCCGTCACACAGCATGTTTCTCCGCAAAAAAAGGAGGCAACTAGATGAAAAGAGGTTTTATTCAAGTCTATACCGGCGATGGAAAAGGGAAAACCACAGCAGCCTTTGGTCTGGCGGTAAGAGCCCTCGGATCGGGTATGAAGGTCTTTATAGGACAATTTATGAAAATGG
>CAZEKV010000011.1:0-26173 GCA_964512945.1 uncultured Spirochaetales bacterium
CTTCTTTTGAGCATGCGGGTATAAAGTATAAGCTTGAAGGGAGCAAAATGAAGAAAATTGGGTAACTCTCTTTTTCTGGAGAGTTTTCTAATATCCAGGGGTTTGAGTATAACTCCCCCATTTTTCAATCATATTCTTCAGGTCAACCTGTCTTGTAGGTTTGCTCAGGTAGTCGTCCATCCCTGCATCAAGAAAACGTTTTATATCGCCGGGCATAACATGGCCTGTAAGAGCAATTATGGGAACATGCCTGCTCGTCCCGGATTCGTTTCGCCGGATTTCCCTGGCAGCCTCAAGGCCGTCCATCTCGGGCATCTGGCAATCCATAAAGATTATATGATATTTCTTTGTCTGACTTTTTTTGATTGCCTTGATGCCGTTTTTCGCAATATCAACATTGCAATTCAGTATGTTAAGAAGCTGTGAAATAACCTTTTGATTTATTTTGTTATCTTCTACGAGAAGAATCTCTATTCTGTCCTTTACAGGGATTTTTCCGGACAGTGCAGGAGGAGTTGTCTTATCCTCTTTTTTTTCGTTCTTATCAATCAAAAGGGGGAGAAGAAAAGAAAAAGTTGATCCGCTTGATTTTTTGCTTTCCACTTTGAGCTCTCCTCCCATCATGGATATCAGTCTCTGACTTATTGCAAGCCCCAGCCCCGTTCCTCCATGCCTTCTTGTCATAGAAGAATCGAGTTGGGTAAATTTATCAAAAATTATTGGGATGTCATTTTCTTTTATCCCGATTCCCGTATCCCTGACCTCAAATTTTAGATAATCTATTGAATCGGTTTTCCCTGTTCTCAGGATATTGATTGTAACAGACCCTTTTTTTGTAAATTTAACAGCATTTCCGATAAGGTTAAAAAGAACCTGGCGTATTCTTTCAGGATCTCCTATCAGGGAGCTGGAAATTTTGTCATCAATATTCAGGTTTATTCTTATACCTTTTTCGCGTGCTGCCAGGGCAAAGGAATTAACTACAGATTCAATTCTGGAATTCAGATTAAAGGGTATTGAATCCATCTTGAGTTTGCCGGCTTCAATCTTGGAAAAATCGAGTATTTCATTTATAATTGATAAAAGTGTTTCTCCTGAAATTCGAACCGTTTCGGCATATTCGTATTGTTCAGGATTTAGATCAGAGGAAAGAAGTAAATCAATCATACCAATAACACCGTTAAGGGGGGTCCGGAGTTCATGGCTCATGTTGGCAAGGAAATCACTTTTTGCCCTCGCGCTCTTTTGTGCCCTGAAAATGGCTTCTTTTAATTTGAGCGCATTGGTAATATTATTTCGCATGGCTTCTTTACTATTTTTGATAATGAAAAAACTCAGAAGGGAACATGATATTATAAAAAAAGCTTTTACGCTTTCATTTAAAATTATGTCCAGTTTTATTCTTCCGTTAAACAGCATGGGCCGTGCCTGAAAAAATAAAAACATTATTAAAAAAGTACCTGAAATCAAAAAAAGGGTCAGCTTGAGATTCTTTAGATCGTTCCTGTAGATTGGTAGTATTATGACAGGAAAGAAATAAAAGCAGGATATTGAAGACAGTATTCCTGACAGTGCAGGATTTACTGTCAGGCGGGAGGATAAAAACATCACCCAGATAAAAAAAATATCGGATAAAACCAGGAGGACATCAAAAGATTTCCATTTTCCCCTGAGCTTTAACAAAATCAGCAAAGACATGAAAAGAAGAAAAGCGAACAGGTTTAAAAGGATAATAACCGGGGGAAAAGAGCCCGTTTTACCATTAATACCCCACAGAATAAGGGCATCAATTGCAAGAAATAAAACGAGCCTTATATAAATTAGTCCTCTCTCATGATTTTCTACTCTGTACGGCATATGGAGCGGATTATATAAGAATAGTTCTTTCTTTTCAATGATTTCCCTATCCCGATATAACCCCCGTCATAACAATACCTTCAATAGCATTGAGCATTTCTTTTAAGTTTTCCGGGACATCAGAATCAGTATCAATTATATTATAAGCAAAATTATCTTTATGGCGGTTAAGCATGTTTTCAATATTTACTTTATTGTCTGCAAGAATTGTTGTAATCTGGCTTATAATATTGGGGATGTTTTTATTTGCAATTATTATTCTGGTTTTTGAGAATCTTTCCATTTCGCATGCAGGAAAATTAACCGAGTTCTTGATGTTCCCATTTTCAAGAAAATCCTTCAGCTGTTCAACAGCCATTACTGCACAATTGTCCTCTGCCTCCGGCGTAGATGCTCCGAGATGGGGTATCGAAATTATTCTGTCGTGTTTCAATAGTTCCTCATCCGGGAAATCCGTTACATAGCATGAGACAATTCCATTATCTATTGCGTTAAGGAGATCCTTGTTGTTGACAAGCCCTCCCCTTGCGAAATTAAGGAGCCGAACCCCTTTTTTCATAACAGAAAATTTGGCTTTATTAATCATCCCCTTTGTTTTTTCATTTAAGGGGACATTTATGGTGATGTAGTCCGATTCTGCAAGCAGCATGTCCAGATTGGGAGCACGTTTTACTGCACGGGACAATCCCCATGCCGATTCAATAGAAATAAAGGGATCCAGGCCGACGACCTTCATCCCGAGGCTGTGAGCGGCATTGGCTGTCATGACTCCGATAGCCCCAAGTCCGATAACACCCAACTTTTTATTTTTAATTTCGGGACCGGCGAATCTCGATTTTTCTTTTTCATATATTTTCGGTATTTCATCGCCCTTTCCTGTAAGGGTTTTTACCCAGGTCATAGCATCAAAAATTTTCCTTGAGGATAAAAATAATCCTGCGAGAATTAATTCTTTTACACTGTTTGCATTGGCTCCCGGAGTATTAAATACAACAATACCTTTTTCACTGCATTTTTCTACCGGTATGTTGTTAACCCCTGCGCCGGCTCTTGCTATTGCTTTAAGTGTCGGAGGCATTTCAAAATTATGCATTTTATAACTTCTTAAGAGGACAGCATCGGGAGCCTCTACTTCTGTTGCGGTTTCGTAGATTTCACGAGGCATTAATTCAAGCCCTTTCGCTGATATTTTATTTAATGTTTGTATCTTGTACATCGAAAACTCCTTTGATATTAAAATGTAATCTGGAAATTATATTTTTCCAGGCACTTTTTTT
This sequence comes from uncultured Spirochaetales bacterium, assembly GCA_964512945.1. Lineage (GTDB taxonomy): Bacteria > Spirochaetota > Spirochaetia > CAZEKV01 > CAZEKV01 > CAZEKV01. Next base: position 3,135 of record CAZEKV010000011.1, read on the forward strand.
ATGACATGGAATACCTAAAATTGTTCTGGTTATGTCATCTTTACTTTTTTAGAAAAATGGAAGACGACAGGATTTTCAATTCTTCAAGAACAGATACATTTTTTACAAAAAAATTCTTATTGCTTGAATGAAAAGAAACCGGAGCAAAATTAATAATTCCCTTTATTCCTCCTTTTTCCAGTCTTTCGACTGTTATTTGAACAGCAGAAGCAGGGATTGTCAGTATAGCCAGTTCGATATCCCTCTCTTTGACTATTTCCTCTATTGCATATGCTGGAAACAGCTCTATTTTTGTATTAAGCAGTTCGATTTTGTTAATATTATTGTCGAAACCTGCCGTAATTTTGTAATTGTCAAACTGAGGGTAATTTAATATGGCGGTTCCCAGATTGCCCAACCCTACGACGCAAATATTTCTTTCTCTGGAAAGATCAAAATCTTTTATGATAACCGATTTTAAGTCCTTGATATTGTACCCCGTACTCCTGCTTTTTACATGGCTTAGAAAGCCGACGTCTTTTCTTATTGTGTGGGCGGGTATTCCTGATATCTCAGAAAGCCGGGAGGAGGATATGAATTCTTTTGATTCTGAAAGCAGTTGCTCAAGAGACTCTATCAATGAACACAGCCGGTTAATTGAAGGCGACGGGATTACCAGGTTATCCTCCTGTGAAATATTTCACAGGAGGATAACCTGGTTTCTCCCTTCTGTCAATGGTATAGAGAAATTTATTTACTCTCGGTTGATTCCATGTATTTGATGATGCTCAGCATATCAACATACCCCAGCAGAATGGCAATTTCACCAAAAAGAGCCGTGTTGCCTTCTTTTTGTATCCGTAACACTTCAGCAACCTGCTCCTGTGTCATTTCACCGAGTTTTACCAGCCCTTCTCCTATCTTTTCCGGAATGCTTTGTTTTTTAACCATTACTGTCTCCAATGCTTGAATTCTATTATCTTAATGGCTCAAAATCAATCAGGAAACGACAATTTCCAGTTTCAATATTTTCTCGTATAGCACGCAGTACACCCCAGAACATGGAGGTGCTTACCGCTTCTTTTTTCAAACATTCTTCCGATTACATATCCCTCGGGGAGCAAAATAGTCTTGCACACGGGGCACCTTCTTTTTATCAAGGGGTTTGCAGGAAAGCAATGGGGGCATCCCATCATTTCTACGAGCCTGTCTTCTCCCTTCTTGTATACGATTGTTTTTACAAGTTCATTTTTTACGAGTTTGCTTCCACATAGGGGGCAGGGCTTTGTGAAACGGTTGACTTTATCTTTTTCCAGTGCCGGGGTTTTTGATTTGATATTTCCTAAAAGAAAAATCATTAGAGATGCTACAAGCAGCACAACAATTACAAAAATATTAATAGGATCTTCCTTGTATAGAATTTTCCGAAAACCAAAACCCCGTTTTTCAACCGCCCCGAATCTTAGTAAATAAAATTATTGTTACTTATTCTCATAATACTTTTTTACAAGCTTATCTGCGAGTTTTATCCACGGCTTAGAGCCTCCGCTTGCCAGTATGATTTTACCAATTTTTCTCCCATCAGGAGCTATGAATAATACAGTGGGATATCCGCTTATTTGATATTGCTCTCTTAACCTGTTATTCTGAAGGATTACCTCTTCAGATTGTCTCTTTTTTATTGGGAAGTCAAGTTCAAGGAGAATAACATTGTCTACTGCCCACTTTTTGAACTCGTTTTTGCTGAAAACTTCGCTGTTTAACTTTCTGCACCATGCCCCAAAATCGCTGCAGGTAAAAAAGGCAAGGATCAGGCGGTTATTTTCTACCGCTTCTTTTTTTGCCTTATCGTAATTGGAAAGCCACTCCTCACCAGGATGCCGCATCCCAAGGTGCAGACAGGACATCAGAGAGAGAAGGAAGACTATACTCAATAAAAAATATTTTTTCACATATTTCCCCAATGCTTCCAGACACTTGCATCAAGTATATCCTCTTTATGATTATTTTTCCAGATATCTATATCGAAAAAATTGAATTTCAACCCTGCACATAAGTTTTTATCATACATCGTCCATGATAGAATCCATAACCCTTTACCTTCTGTTGCTATTTTTGGATTTCCGTTTCATCTAATAATTATCAGAACAGCATGAGGAGGTTCTATCTCCGGGGATTTCCGGGATATCTGGAATAATGTCAGGAGAAGAACGCCTTTGAAAGTAATTTGATTTATAGAGGCTGAAGTAAATAAAGGGGAAATATTCTTGAAAATGGGTATACTATCTCTTATTGTTATATGTAGCTTTCCATGATTTTACAGGAAAGGAAGAATTTTATGCAGGGAATAAGACTTCTGCTAATTGATGGTTCAGAGGCGGTTCGGAAGGGTATTGTTAAGTATCTAACCAATAGCGGATGCAAATTTTTTGAAGCTGGAAATATCAGAAAGGGAATGGATCTTCTTCGGGAAGTCAAGCCGGATATTGTTTTGATCGATTCGATAATATCCGAATCAAATGGATTCAGTCTTATATCGACTATTGTAGAAGATTTTCCTGAGATACCGATTATTGTTATTTCAAGAACCGAGGATCTTTCCAGTGCAATGAAGGCGGTAAAATGGGGAGCCTGGGATTATATGATCAAACCCCTTGCCGGCTTTGATGTTATTAACCACTCAGTATCAAAAACACTCGAAAAGGCAAGGTTGATTCGTGAAAACAAAACCTACAGGGAAAATCTCAAAAGAGCCGTTGAAAAGAGGACGGGAGAACTTCAGGAGGCAAATCTAACTTTGAAGAGGGAAATTGAAGAGAGAATAGCGGCTGAAGAAATAGTAGATAAATCTCTGAAGGAAAAAGAGGTTTTGCTCCGGGAAATCCACCACAGGGTCAAGAATAACATGCAGCTTATGTCCAGTATATTAAACCTGCAAATGGAGTACATTGATGATGAGAAAATGATAAATATTTTTAAGGGAACCCAGAACAGAATACGCTCTCTGGCCTTGATCCATGAGAAACTATATCAATCGGGTAATTTTGCTGCAGTGAATATAAAGGAGTATTTTACAAATATAGCCAACAGCCTTCTTTTTTCATATGCTACAAGCGAACGCCTGGTGCATTTGAAATCTAATATGGAGAGTGTTTGTCTCGGGCTGGATATAAGCATTCCCTGCGGCCTTATTGTAAATGAACTTATCAGCAATATTCTAAAATATGCCTTTTACGGAAAAAGGGAGGGAATAATTGACATAATGCTAAAAATGACCGATGGGAAAACTGTGGAACTTGTTATAACGGATACGGGGGTAGGGCTTCCCAAAAATTTTGATATGGAAAAGGAAAAAGGTCTTGGGCTAAAGCTGGTGGGTGTTTTGCTTGAGCAGATAAACGGAAGTATGGACCTTTTCAACAATAATCCGGGGGTCGGATTTCGTATAAGGTTTCAGGCAGATTTGTTCTGAGATATATTACATTGTATGGAGAGATAAGGATTAAATATTACAGTTATCCCCATCGCAGAAATTCTCCCCTTCGGGAACATTTGTAAGAGAAGTAAAGTCAATAGGAGAAATAGCCGAACACATTTTTTCGAATTCTTTTTTTGTGATCTCCTCATAGGGCATTTGCTCGTATCCGTTTTCTTCCAGTGGGAGCAGGGAAATAGCTTTCAATTTATCTTCATATGCCTCAAGGAGGTGGGGGATTTCCGATTCTTCATTTTTTTTAAAGGTTACAGTAATTGATACGTTATTATCCGCCCAGTAGGTTTGATAATCTATGCAGTTTTTTACCTGTTCCCAGATGGTGATATCCGATTTCTTTCGGCTGAAATGTTTTTCATGCACGGGGAACTCTATCACCGAAGTTCTTTTCCTCTCTTTTTCCCCCGCACCGTATTTAGAGAAAGTTACCGAATAGCCTGCTTTTTTCATTATTTCGACAAGCGGTGAATCAGAAGAGAGTCGGATTCTTCTAATGTAGTATCTGGCATGGGGATAATGTATTCCGGGAGAAACTCCGGGAAGAAGGCTGACGCTTCCGCTCGGTTTTACAGATGTTATTTTGATTGATTTCGGCACACACAGCCAGTTTGAATATATCTCGTCCAGATTGCGGAGATATTGATATCCCTCATCGCTCCAGTTAAGGATTTCCCGCCGTCCATGTTTTACGAAGGCATCTATTATTCCCGATTGAGAGGTTCCGATTCTTCTGTTCTTCATTAGTATCGCATTGGTTTCTTCCCAGTGGGTGGGGAGGAGTGTTACCGTTTTTGCATAGAGGTACGCAGATTTAAGGGTTTTACGGTATTCCTCGTAGCTTTCGTGGCGTGATGGAAATGTCTCAACGAGGCAGCATAGTTCCAGGGATTCCAGTGTCTGTTCACCGCAGGGGTTAACCCCCATTGCAAGTTTATCGGCATAATTTTCACCGTCAATCAGGCGTCCATATTTTCTGATATTCTCCAGCCAGATAATTCCGGGTTCGCCATTGGCTGCAATGGATTTTGCTATATCTGAATAATCCGTTTTCCCTGTTTCGGCAAAAACCGAGTTATTTGAAGCCCACCTATGGCTTAAGAGCTCCTTCTTATTTTTAACAGGGTCTTTCATTGTGATATAGCTTTTATCGTTATGATCCCCTATGGCAATTTCCGCAGAACGCCTGACATTCCCTGAAATAACACATACCCCTATCATATTAAAAATATCAACGATATCCGTAGATTCAAGGAATTCACCAATTTTTTTGCTTAAAAGGGAATCGATACTGTCAATAAGTTTTTTCAAGGGCTCTGATCCCGATGATACCCCTCCAAATCCTGCGATCCTTTTTCCCGGAGGCCTTATTCCCGAATAATCAATTACGGGCATTTTCTTTCCGTAAAAATAGGCATCGAGAAGAAGTCCCAGGGTATTTACCCAGCCTTCCCTTGTGTCGGGAATTCTAAAGGTTAGGCCGTCTGCCGGTTTCGGCTGTTTTATAAGAAGTTTCCCCCCGCCCTTTGTGTCAAATCCAATCCCCACACCCAGCATCAAGGCATCCATCGTCCATGTAAAGGGAAGTGTTCCCCTGGTTTTTATATCCCCGGTGCTTACAAAACCACAGTTGTTTAACGCGGCAGACCCTTTTTCCAGGATAAATTCCGTTCCCATCATCCACAAACCCCTTCCGGGGGGCAGAAACTTAAAGTTGAAAATTTTTTCATACATTATTCTGGCGGATTTCCTTGCTTTGTTGTTTTTCCATGGCAGACGCAGTTTACTGCAATGTTCTTTCTGAATATTTATTACCCCTTCAACAACCCTTTTTACCGTTTCCCACCATTTTTCATTTCTATTTTGACTATAGATCATCCTGGAATAGGATCTCAGAAAGACAAATTCCCCTAATGGCCCCCAGTCTACCTTTTTGTGCTTATAGGGTGATAAAAAATCTTCCGACAATTTGAAATTTTGCAGTGCCATTATCTCCTCCCGGGCTGTCCTTGAAACTATCTTTTATGCACAGGACACTATATATAGCGTATTTTGCTTCTTATATCAAGCATGTACCGCTATATATCTTATCGGAATCTTTTTTTTTGGCTTTAGTGCCTGTTTCAGGACATCCGGATCCTGAAGCAAAAAAGCCTTTATGCCGGTTTTCTTTTTTTACAAATGGGGACTCCGGGTTAATTTTATGCGGCTTGTTTGGTATGGAGTATTTGAAAGCTTCTTGTTTATTAAAAAAAGAAATAATTTTATCGTGATACTTTCATATATGTGGTATACTATGGAGTATAATGGATAAAGAAATAATAGAAGTGAAAATAAAGGGAATAGCAATGGGAGGGGAAAAAAACTCTCCTTTCATTATTTTACAGGGAGTTCAAAAGGGTGAGTTCCTGACCCTGCCAATCGGTCCGTTTGAGGCCAGTGCAATTATCGTAGAGATGGAAGATGTTCGTCCACCCAGGCCTCTGACCCATGATTTGTTTACCCAGTTTTTTCTACAGCATGGGTTTTCGTTAAAACATTTTGAAATCTACGGTTTTGTTAATGATAGATTTTTTTCTCGCATTGTCTATAAAAAGAATTTTAATACTTTCAAGATGGAATTACGCCCCGGTGACGGGATTGCTCTTGCTGTAAGGCTGGGTGCTCCCCTGTGCATAGACAGCAGCATAATGTCAAGGATGTCTTCAGATGCCTTTTTTTTTCAGAATGCCGCCGAAGACGAGTCAATGAGGTTCCTGTATCTGGATGAAGAAGAAAAGATTGAATACGGCGCAGGATGACTTCTGATTGCCCGCAGGTTTTTTTTATAGAGTTTTCCCGCTTGATTTTGTCCGGCAGGGGTGAGCCTTCGGATACTTCCTCTTCCCATTCTTGACAATATTTTCTCTGTGCCTGATAATCAGGGTTCATGAAAAAATATGTTTTTGTAACCGGCGGGGTTTGCTCCAGTCTGGGCAAGGGAATTGCGGCTGCTTCATTGGGGAGCTTGTTTGAAAGCCGCGGCTTAAGTGTCAGAATGATAAAGGTTGATCCCTACATAAATGTTGATGCAGGAACTATGAGTCCATATCAGCATGGTGAGGTCTTTGTTACCGATGACGGGGCAGAGACCGATCTTGATCTGGGGAATTATTCGAGGTTTACTTCGGCTCCCCTGACAAGAAACCATTCTATCACAACGGGGCAGATATACCAGGAAGTAATCAAGAAAGAGCGTGAGGGGCGATATCTCGGAAGAACGGTTCAGGTTATCCCCCATATCACTGATGAAATAAAACAGCGTATTTTTGGCATTGGAGAAAAGGACGATGTAGATATTACAATTACGGAAATCGGCGGAACGGTAGGAGATATAGAATCTTTTCCGTTTCTTGAGGCTGCAAGACAGTTTATTCATAATATTGGGAAGGACAATGTTATTTTTATTCATCTGACGCTGGTTCCCGAGGTCGTCGGCGGTGAGCTTAAAACAAAACCTACACAGCATTCGGTTAAGGAACTGCGGGAGATCGGTATCCAGCCCGATATTCTTTTATGCCGGGTGCCTCGTATACTTAACGGGGAAATGCGCAGCAAGATTGCATTATTCACAAATGTAGACGCTGATGCTGTGATATCGGCTTATGATGTAAAGACTACTATTTACGAAATACCTCTTGTTTACCATCGTCAGAGGCTTGATGAGATTGTTTTGAAAAAACTTGGTGTAAAAAGCCGCAAGGCGGATCTTTCCAGCTGGAATACGGTGATGGATTCCTTTAACAATTATAAGCATACTGTAAGAATCGCAATTGTAGGGAAATATCTCCATTTAAATGATACATATAAATCTGTATTTGAGGCGTTGTTTCACGGGGGAATTGCAAATAAGAGCAGGGTAGAGATTGTTTCTGTAGACTCGGAAAAAGTAGAGAACTATGAAATGCTGGACGAATTACTGGCTGGTATTGACGGCATACTGGTTCCCGGGGGTTTTGGTCAGAGAGGAAGCCCCGGAATGATTTTTGCGGCTATGTATGCAAGAGAGAAGAAAATCCCCTATTTTGGAATCTGTCTTGGAATGCATATTCTTGTTATTGAATATGCCAGATCTGTTGCGGGTCTCGAAGATGCAGATAGTACGGAGTTTTCTCCGGGGTGCCGCCATCCTGTAATCAGTCTTCTGGAGGAGCAGGTGGATGTCAAAAGCTATGGTGGAACCATGCGTCTGGGGCTCAGTGAATCAAAGCTTAAAGCAAAAACTAAAATACATGGTATTTACGGGAGTGAGGTAATATCTGAAAGGCACCGCCACAGGTATGAATTTTCAAATAAGTATAAGAAACAACTGGAGGAGACCGGCCTTGTTATAAGCGGTTTTACTCAGGATAATTCACTTGTAGAAACGGTTGAATGGAAAGACCACCCCTGGGGGATCGGTGTTCAGTTCCACCCTGAATTTAAATCAAAACCAATTGATCCCCATCCCCTTTTTAGCAGTTTTATAAAAGCGAGTATCGAAAACAAGAGGGGAGGCTGATTGTAGAAATGAATACAGTAAGGATTCCCGCAGTCATTTTTTTTCCGCTTTTTTTGATTGTCGGGGGCTGCAGTTTGAACTATGATGAATCAGATCCGGTTAGCGAATTTGATAAAGAAATTCCGGTGTCCATTTTGACAAATTTCAAGTATCTGAAAATAAAAAATGGGTTGCCTGTATTTAAAATATCGGCTATTAGAGCTGAATCATACGATAAAAAAAAAGAAACACGAATGGAAAAGGTTTCTTTCTGGGAATACGACAATGCTGGAAAGGTCGTTACAGAGGGAAAGGCAGACAGGGCTGTGTATTACATAGAAACAGAGGATGCCGAATTTTCCGGGAATTTATATTTCTATTCAACCAGCGAAGAAACAAAAATTTATGGCAGCTATCTGTTCTGGGATAGTAGTGAAACTACCCTTACAGGTAAACCCGGAGAGAGCGTAAGTCTAACTACGGATTCCGGATCAAAAATCTCAGGAAAGGGATTCAAGGCTGATGCGGGGAATCGGAAAATTGAATTTTCCGAAGAGACAAAAGGTGAGTATGTGTACGAAGAAGAAAAGTAGTTTTTTTATTTACTGCTTTATTTTGCTTGCGATAATTTCCTCCTCTTCTCTTTTTGCCGACAGGTTCAGGTTTAAGAGTGACAGGATGTTTTCTATTCTTGCTAAGGGGAAGGAACGAACAGTTCTTACGGGGAATGCCGTTATTGTTTCAGGAAATACCACCATCGAGTCGGACAGAATCGAGCTGTATGGCGACAATTTTCAATATGCTGTTTGTAGCGGCAAAGTCAAGGTGAAAGATGAGGAGAAGGGAATTATCCTGAAATGCGGAAGATTATTTTTTGATCGTGATGAAGACATCTTAAAAGCCCGGGATGGGGCGGTTATGGAAGATCAAAAGAATGAGCTGGTTGTAAAAGGGGGGTATCTTGAAAATCATGGAAAGGATGAAATTGTTATTATTCATATTGGTGTTAGAATTTTAAAAAAAGACCTTGTTTGCAGATCCGAATTTGCCAGATACAAAAGAAAAGAGGAAAAGCTGGAATTATCGGGAATGCCTGTTGTTTTTAAAAAAAACGATGAATACCGTGCTTCAAGAATAGTGATTAATCTGGATAATGATGAGGTTAGCCTTGAAGGCTCTGTCTCGGGAACAATCATCTCGGAAGATGATGAAGGATCCGAAGATATTCTCCCCTTCGAGGAGGAAGGGCTGAATAGTGATGAGATGCCGTTCTCTGGAGAGGGTGATGAAAAATAATGATAATATTCTTTCCGTTGAAGGCCTCTGTAAGATGTTTGGCAAAAAGAGGGCTGTTCAGGATGTCTCATTTTCTATGAAGACGGGAGAGATCGTTGGACTGCTCGGGCCTAATGGAGCCGGGAAAACCACAACATTCTACATGATTGTTGGTTTTATAACCCCGACTTCCGGGAAAGTTTTTCTTGATAAAAAGGAAATAACCCTTCTGCCCATGTATAAAAGGGCAAGGGAGGGAATTACTTATCTCCCCCAGGAAGCCTCCATTTTCAGGAAACTCTCTGTTGAGGATAATATAATGGCGATACTTGAGACCAGAAAAGATTTAAAACACTCGGAGAAGAAGGATCGCTTGAATTTTTTGCTTGAGGATCTTGGCATTACTCATATCCGGTATCAGAAAGCGTATACTCTGTCGGGAGGAGAAAGGAGGCGAACCGAGATAGCAAGAGCCCTTGCCATCGAACCAAAATTCCTTTTGCTTGATGAACCCTTTGCCGGTATAGATCCCATTGCTGTAAACGATATAAAGCAGATTGTACAGAGATTGGCCGAGAAAAAAATCGGTATATTAATTACAGATCATAATGTAAGGGATACCCTCGAGATTACCAGCCGGTCATATATAATTTACCTCGGAGAGATCATGGAAAGCGGGACGAAATCTCAGTTGCTTTCGAGTGATATGGCGAGAAAATTGTATCTTGGACATGATTTTCAGATGTAATTTTTGTTTTAATTCCTTGCAGTGTAACAGGTTATATGATTCTCTTTTTTTAATGTCAACAATGGAAGTCTCATGCTAAGGATGCCCGATGCCCGATGCGGGGGTCTGTGGATCGTTGACAATTTTTGTGGTATAATTCATTATTAATACCGGGAGGATGGAAAGGTTTCCATAGAAATGTGAATGCAGTATCAAAAGCCTGTAATGGTACAGACTCAAAAGTTGAAATTGAGTCCTCAATTAATTCAGTCAATACAATTGATGGCTCTGCCGCTTCAGGAGCTGAAATTCAGGATACAGGAAGAGCTGGAGAAGAATCCTGCCTTAGAAGTCCTTAAGGATCCCGTCCAAGCATCAATAGAAGAAATTGAAAAAAATGAGCCTGAGGCCTATGAATATTTCGAAAATAGTTCGGATTCGGGATTTCAGCAGTCAAGAAATTATACGGATGGTGATTCAAGGAGGAAATTCATAGAGGGAGTTCTTTCCCGTTCGGAATCCCTCCAGGACTATTTGATATGGCAATTACGGGTGCAGCCCATTTCAAAGAAACTATTCAGGATTGGAGAGCTATTAATCCACAATCTTGACGAAAACGGGTTTCACAGGGAACCCCCTGAACTGCTTGTTGGAGCGGGCGAAATTCCGGAACTCCACCCAATGATCAAGCTTATCCAGAAGCTTGACCCTGTCGGGGTCTGCTCAAAAGATTACAGGGAGGCGTTAATTGTTCAAATTCAGAATGATTCTGTTTTTCCGGATTTTGCGGAAGAGATGATCAAAGATGGTCTTTTACCTTTGCTGGAAAAAGGAAAGTTTATGGCTGTTGCTAGACGGGTTAAGGCCGAGGTTGAAGAGGTTAAATATGTATATGAATTCATCAGAACCCTTAACCCCTTTCCGGGCAGGGCTTTTTCCACTGATAAAGCTGTATATGTGGTTCCTGACCTGATGGTAAAGATGAGGGATGGAGATCTCGTTTTGATTCTTAACGATGAGGAATTTCCGGTTCTGGGGGTTAATCCCTTTTTTACGGAGGTTCTGGACAGGAAAAAGAATCTGCCGAAGAAAGATGCCAGGAAATTTATTAATGAAAGCTTGAATAATGCAAGATGGTTTATAAAGAGTATCGATCGCAGAAATGAGACGCTTTTAAAGATTTCTAAAGCAATAATCGAATTTCAGCGGAATTTTTTTATAAAGGGTCCGAAGGCTCTTGCGCCCCTGACACTTAAGGATATAGCTGTGGAAGTTTCGGTTCATGAAACAACCGTTTCAAGAATATCCAATGCAAAGTATATTCAAACGGAGTGGGGAGTTTTTCCCTTAAAGTATTTCTTTTCGAATTCAATATCAGGACCCGGTTCCACAGGATCGCGTTTTTCAAAGGAAGGAGTAAAGGAACGTATAAAGGAGATTATTGCCGAAGACAAAACAGGACATATGTCGGATCAAAAAATATCAGATGCACTGAAAAACAGGGGAGTAACCCTTGCCAGACGAACAGTCGCCAAATACCGGAAGGAACTGGATATAGATTCATCTTACGAACGATAAATATAGGGAGGTTTTATGAATATTGAGATAAAGGGTGTTCATTATGATGTGAGCAAGAATACGAAAGAACATATGGAGAAGAAGTTAAAAAAGCTGGAGTATACAAAAGATATAATTATTGATTTGTTGTTTACCATTACCAGGGTGAAGAACGGTTATACGGTTGAGAGTAATATTAATTTCAGATGGGGAGTTCGTGTTCATTTGAAAGTTGAGTCTTTTGAATTATTTGAGGGTATTGATAAACTTTTTGAAAAGATAGAACATAAGGTGACAAAGGAAAAAGAAAAAGTCCAGCACCATAATAAAAGACAGCATATATAGACATTTTGAATACTGAGATCTGATTGTTATAATCAATTAGCTGTTTATAAACAATTCTTTTGTCAGGCTAATGATGCTGTGTAGTTTGGGGGTAGTTCCCCCGAGAAAGACATTTTAAGAAGGTTGTGCAAATGAAGAAATTTACAGTTCTGGATCTTCTTGATCTGGATTTGAAGGAACATAATGCCCTGGATTTGAGGTGTATTGGGGGGCGTCCGGGTCTGGCGAGAGAGATTGAGGTACCCGATATAAACAGGCCAGGTCTGGCTCTAAGCGGTTTTTTTGACAATTTCGCCTTTAACCGAATACAAATTTTTGGAAAGGGTGAAGAAGCCTATTTGCGCAAACTGGAAGATGAGGGAAAAACCGATACAATAAAAGAGTTGTTTTCGTTTTTGTTTTCGTGCTGTATTTTTACACATAGTTTGACGCCTACCAGGGATTTTTTGAGGATATCGGAAGAGGCGGGATGTCCGATATTGCAAACAAGTATTTTTTCTTCGGATTTTTCTACCCGTCTTATCAGGGCTTTGAGTAATATTTTTGCTCCCCAAAAAACCATACATGGGGTTCTGGTTGAGGTTTTTGGTGTGGGGATTTTGATTAAGGGTAAAAGTGGTGTGGGGAAGAGCGAAGCGGCACTCGAACTTGTGGAGAGAGGGCATCGCCTTATTTCGGATGATTCTGTTGAAATAAAATGTGTGAGCGGCAATATCTTGATGGGTTCAGGGGCTAATAAAGTTGTTAGCCATCATATGGAAATAAGGGGGCTTGGAATAATAAATATTGCCCATTTATTTGGGGTCGGAGCGATAAGAGATACAAAACAGATACAGCTGGTTATTCAGCTTGAAGTATGGGAAGCAAACAAAAAATATGATAGACTTGGCTCTCAGGAGGAAACAATTGAACTTCTTGGAGTGAATATCCCATGTATTTGTATTCCTGTCAGGCCAGGAAGAAATGTTTCTATTCTTATTGAAACAGCGGCTATGAACGAGAGATTGAAAAAACTCGGGTATTATTCCGCAAAAGAATTTAATCAGAGGGTTATGAGGAGCATAGAGAGTGAGAATGCAAGGATTGTATATTTCCAAAAAAAGGATGAAGAGTTAAAGTAATATGGTAGAAAAAAATGTCATAGTAAGAAATAGAGCGGGTATACACGCACGTCCTGCCGCTTTACTTGTTGAAACTGCCAATTTATTTACGTGTGAGATTCTTATCGAAAAGGAAAATAACAGTATTAATGCTAAATCTATTATGGGTGTAATTACATTAGGTGCTACATACAATACGGAATTAAAAATTCTTGCAAATGGATCCGATGAGAATGAAGCTCTTGAGGCTCTTTCTAAGTTGTTCGAGAACAGATTTGAGGAGGTCTAAAACGAAGAAAAGAGTTGTCTTCCTTTTTCTAATTTTTTCTGCTTTTTTTCTATATCCACAGAGTGCAGAATTGAATTTTAGTATTCGGGATAATAATCTCTTTGTCTTTCTGGATCTTGTTGAATATGACAGTGAAGATATGCTATTGTCCTTGAAGGAGGGTTTTCGCTCTGAGATAGTTTTTCATATTCGTCTTTATGAAGAGAATACCGGCGTTTTTGAATTTATCGGCGATAAACTCATATACGAGGTTAATCCGGTTTATGAGGCACGCTGGGATCTCGTGAATAATGGTTATACCATTACCACTGAAAAAAATGGGGAGAAGAATATTATACGTTTCATTGACAGGAAAGATTTTCTTGGTTTCTTTTTGAAATTGTCAGATTGCCGGATTGATAAAGTTATTAATGTGGCAAAAAAATGTTATCTTACAGGAAGGGTGAGCATTTGTTCGATAAAGCTTCCGGCTCCTTTTACTGTTCCCTATTTGCTCATGGGGGGCAGCAAGGTAACAACTCCATGGAAAAGACTGGATCTTGATAGTATGTCTATAGAGAAAAAATAAAAATCCAATATTTCGAAACAGGTAAAAAATGAAATTTTTTCGATCGTCAAACACAAGCCTCGGCGGAATTATAAGCATTATTCTAATTTACATTATTCTTATTATCCTCATTGTTCTATTCTCTGTTCAGATTTTGAGGGATATGTCTGTAGAAGGTTCTCTGGGCAATTTCATAGTTATGCCGGTTGCAATTGTTCTTCCGATTTTTTTGATTGGTACTATTGTTTATAATATAGTCAGACTCCTGAAAGAAAGAGCCTCAAATAAACCGGGCATACGTTTCAAAATTCGGCTTATGATATTTTTTACTTTTATTGCAGTTTTATCTTCGATTCCTCAGGGTGTTCTTTCTTTAAATTTTATTTACACTGCTATTAATTCATGGTTCGATTCCAATCACTATAATGCGTTAAAGGGCGGACTTGAAATTGCTCTGGACTACAATACGGAAAAGATTTCCAATTTAAATTTTCTGGGAGAAAGCAGAATCCTTTCCCGTATTCTTCAGGATATAGAGAAATTACCCGAAAGGGTCTGGGAAAATATACATGGGGCAAATATAAACGTAGATAGTATGCAGGTTTTTGATCGAAATGGGAATGAAGTTTGTTTTTATGGCGATACAAATGCTAAAATAGATTCGGAAAGGTTAGAAATAGCTGAGGAAGGGATACTATCCCGAATATACAAGGAAGATGTAAGTGTTCTTTATTATTTGAGACGAATTAAATTAGATGGTGAAATCTATAATGTAGTTTTGAGTACAATTGTCCCCTCGGAATTCAACAAGAAAGCGGAAAATCTTAGAAATTCCATGGAATTTTTTAAGGGATTTGAGAAAGTAAAAAAAATGTTCCGGTATATTCTGATTCTTATCTATTTCTATTTTTCTTTTCCTATCCTTTTGTTATCCATCCTTGTAAGTTTTACCCTGAGCGAAGAGATTATTCGTCCAATTGTAAATCTTGAGGAGGCCACAAAGCGGGTTGCTGACGGAGATTTCACTTTTAGAATACTATCCCGTCCGGGGAATGAATTATCATTTTTAATTAGTTCTTTTAATAAGATGGTTCTGGAACTTGAACATTCACGTCAAAAAATAGCCCAGACACAAAAGATAACAGCCTGGCAGGAGATTGCCCGGAGAATGGCCCATGAGATTAAAAATCCGTTAACGCCGATAAAACTGTCCGCAGAAAGGATTTTGAGAAAGTACAACGAAAAAAAAGAGGATATGGGGAATATTATTGAATCTGCAGTTTCCGTAATTATGAAAGAGGTCGGTAATTTAAATAGCCTGTTGAATGAATTCCGTGATCTGGCGCGCTTGCCTGCTCCCAGAATGAAGAAGGCAAATATATCTATTATTGTAAGAGAAGTAATAGAATCGTACAGGGATTTGTTTCATGGTATTGTGTTTAATATTGACGGTCTGGATAAGGATTTAGAGCTGTCTATTGATAAAAATCAAATTGAAAGAGTTTTTACAAATTTGTTTATAAATGCTTCTGAGTCAATAGAGGGAAAGGGAACGATTCTTGTTCGTAATGATCTTGTAAAGAAAGGAAATAGGCAGTACAGTAGACTTCAGATTCAGGATACAGGGGCAGGAATATTAAAGGAAAATCAAGAAGTAATATTTAACCCATATTTTACAACAAAAATGAATGGTACCGGGCTTGGGCTTGCAATTGTTGAGAGGATTATTTTTGATCATAAAGGGCAGATATGGTTTGAAACCCAGGTAGGAATCGGTACGACTTTTTTTATTGATCTTCCGGTGATGGAGTAGAAAATGAATAATGTTTTAATTATAGATGATGAGCCCGGCATCCGAACAGTACTCTCAGATATTTTAACGGATGAAAAATACAATGTGTTTACTGCCGAAGATGGGATAAAGGGCCTCGAATTACTGGAAAAAAAGTCTATTAGTGTTGTTATCCTTGATATCTGGCTCCCCAATATGGGTGGCATGGATGTTCTAAAAAAGATAAAAACCGATCATAAAGAGATTGAAGTAATAATTATTTCGGGTCATGCTAATATTGACCTTGCGGTTAAGGCTGTAAAACTTGGAGCGTTTGATTTTCTGGAAAAGCCCCTGTCTCTGGAACGAGTTGTTACTCTGGTGAGAAATGCCCTGCGCCTTGAAGATTTACGGAAAGAGAATAAAGCTCTGAGGGGTTCGCTTTTTATGGAAGATCGAATGATCGGTGCCGGCCCCAGGATGCGTAAGATAAAGGAGTTGATTACCCAGAGTGCCAGATCTGATGCAAAAATACTTATACTTGGTGAGAACGGTACGGGAAAAGAGCTGGTTGCGAGGGAGATTCACAGGCAAAGTCAGAGAGCCGGAAATCCGTTCATTCAGGTAAATTGTGCTGCCATTCCCGATACATTAATCGAAAGTGAACTATTTGGACATGAAAAAGGCGCTTTTACAGGAGCTGTTGGGAGAAGAAAGGGAAAATTTGAACTTGCGGATAAAGGCACATTATTTCTTGATGAAATAGCCGACATGTCATTAAGTGCCCAGGCAAAGGTTCTGAGGGCGATTCAAGAGCTTACTTTTGAGCGTATCGGTGGAGAAGAGTCAATTTATGTAGATGTTAGATTAATTGCGGCCACAAACAAGGACATTCAAACTGAAATAGCCGAAAAACGGTTCAGAGAGGATCTCTTTTTCAGATTAAACGTAGTTCCAATCCAGGTTCCACCTTTGAGGGATCGGCGGGAGGATTTGAATGAGTTGATTAATTATTTTATGGGTAAATTTAATAAGGCCTCCGGGGCTGCGGACAGGAGGATGTCTAAAGAGGCTGCTAAATTTTTAATGGAATATAATTGGCCTGGAAACATACGGGAATTGAAAAATTTTGTGGAACGTGTTATTGTTATGACCGATGAAAAAGAGATTTCTTTATCAACTGCTAAATATTTTATAGGTGAGATAAAGAATTCTGCAAAATCCGGGGTGTTGAAAGAGTTTGAGAACTTAAAACTTAATGATGCCAAGGATGAGTTTGAGTCCATGCTGCTTGCACAGAAGCTTGAGGAGAACGATTACAATATTTCCAGGACTGCTCAGGCTCTCGGGATATATCCAAGTAATTTGCATGGGAAAATAAAAAAACTGGGAATAAAGTTGAAAAAATGAAACAATTGACCGAACGGCAAAAAGAAATTCTGGATTTCTTGCGGGAATATATCACGGAGCATAAATATCCCCCGACAATTCGGGAGGTCGGGCGGAAGTTTATAATTTCGGTCAAAGCTGCTTATGATCATATTAAAGCATTGGAGAAGAAGGGGCAGATTCGATGTCATGAGAACTGTTCCAGGGCAATTGAGATTGTTTCTGAAGATATTCCCTCTGTAGATGATGAGATTATATCAATTCCCATCCTCGGGAATGTTGCTGCCGGCAGACCCCTGTTTGCCAGAGAGAACTGGGAGGGGGATTTAAAGTTACCCGCAGTACATTTTAAGTCCGGGAGGTATTTTGCTCTTTATGTTAAGGGCGACAGTATGTATGAGGCCGGTATTCTGGATGGAGATACTGCTGTTTTTATTCATCAAAATAATGCCAACAATGGTGATATTGTTGTGGCTATGGTAAACGATGATGCTGTTACCCTGAAAAGGTTTTACAAGGAAAAGCATAGAATCAAGTTAAAGGCGGAGAATCCTGTTTATCCCCCTATTTATTCGCAAAATGTTACCGTTCTTGGAAAACTTATATTTATTTACAGAAACTATGATTGATCAAAATTATACATACCTTTTGCTGGGTCCGGAGAATGGAGAGAAAGCGGAGTATATCAAAGAGGTAAGGCGAAAAATTAAAATTGAAGATCCCAATTTTGAGGAGTTTAGATTTTATCCCTTTGAAACAAGCCTTACCGATATTATATCCATAATACAGAATGGATCCCTGTTTTCCAGTAAAAAAATTGTCATTATTAATAATATTGAAAGTATTAAAAAGAGGAATGAAATTGATCTTCTGGCGAGCTATTGTTCCGCTCCTTCTCCTGATGTCAGGTTATTCCTGGTTAGTTCAGAAATAAAGGTTAATTCAAGGATAGAGAAAGCTATCAAAAAACAAAACAGGATTATTTTCTGGGAACTCTTCGAAGATCGGAAGAAAAGCTGGATTATCGGTTATTTCAAGCGTAATGGTATGTCCATATCTAATGACGCAGTGGATTTAATCCTGGATATGATTGTGAATAATACTGCAGCTTTTAAAAGAGAATGTGATAAAATAATTCTGTTTTTTAATTCTGAATCTGAAATTACGCTCGAAAAGCTTGAAGAATTAATATACCACAGCAAAGAGGAAAATGTTTTTACACTTTTCGGAAAAATTGTTACAATGGACACAGAGTCTTCTTTATGTGTGTTACAGAATATTATGTTAAGCAAAACCTCAGAGCCGATTCAGCTTCTTTCCGGCTTGTTATGGCAGTTCAGAAAATTATTGTCCCTTAAAGAATTACTTCTCCAGCAGTACGATATTAAGGAGGCTTTTGCCTCTCTCAATATACGTGGCAGACGGAATCAAAGGGTTTATTCTCTGGGAAGTTCGAATTTTTCGGTTGGAAGACTGGAAAAAATAATTGCTCTGATTGCTGAAAATGACGCTTTATTTAGAACAGTTAAAAAAGAAATGTATGAATTGTTGTTTTCATTGTTTATATACAAAGTGTGTAAGACTCAAAAAAGCTAAAAAGAATTCCGATGGAGAAAGGCGGTGGGGGTCTTTATCCAGCATTTGTCAGGGAATAGGTTCTCGATAAAAAAGTAGTAGTAATGAAAGAATATACTTTAAAATAAATAAAAAAGGCCGCATAAAAGCGGCCTCCTGTCAGGATCATGGAAAATCACTTTGTTATCGAATAAAATGCTGTTATTCCGGGGTATTCCGCAATCCCCTCAAGTTCATCTTCTATCCTCATAAGTTGATTGTACTTGGCAAGTCTATCGGATCTTGAAAGAGAGCCGGTTTTTATCTGGCCGGTTTCCATAGCTACAACGAGATCGGCTATGAAGGCATCCTCCGTTTCTCCGCTTCTGTGAGAAACTATTGCTGTGTAACCCGCTTTTTTGGCCATTTCAATCGCTTCAAAGGTTTCCGTCAGGGTACCGATCTGGTTCACCTTAATAAGTATGGAGTTTGCTACGCCCTTTTCAATTCCAGTAGCAAGTCTTTTTGTATTTGTAACAAAAAGATCATCCCCGACAACTTGAACCCTGTCCCCGATTTTTTCGGTTAAATCTTTCCATCCATCCCAATCATTTTCGTCCATTCCATCTTCAATTGATATGATTGGGTACTTTTTTGTCCAGTCAGCCCAATAATCGGCCATTTCTACTGATGTAAGTTCCCGTTTGTCGGATTTCTTGAATACATATTTTTTCTTTTCGCTGTCGTAGAATTCCGAACTTGCCGGATCAAGGGCAATAAAAATATCTTTACCGGGTTTGTAACCCGCTTTTTCTATACTCTCAAGAATCACCTCACAAGCCTCTTCGTTGGACTTCAAATTCGGGGCAAAGCCTCCCTCATCACCAACAGCAGTACTGTAGCCTTTTTCCTTTAGAACACCCTTCAGGGTATGGAAAACCTCTGTTATCATACGTATTGCCTCACGAAAGGTTTCTGCTCCAACAGGCATTACCATGAATTCCTGAAAGTCCACGGAATTATCAGCATGGGAACCCCCGTTTATTATATTGGCCATGGGTACCGGAAGCATACATGAATGGAAGCTTCCAAGGTATTTGAAAAGAGGAACTCCAAGGTAGTCGGCGGCAGCCCTTGCTACAGCCATGGATACTCCAAGAATTGCATTGGCACCAAGTTTTGCCTTATTTTCAGTTCCGTCAAGCTCGATCATGGTTCTATCTATGTCAACCTGATCAAGAGCATCGAGACCTACAAGCTCTGCGGAAAGAATGTTATTGACATTATCTATAGCCTTGAGAACTCCCTTTCCCATGAATCTGTTTTTATCTCCATCCCTTAATTCAACAGCCTCATGTTCTCCCGTAGAGGCTCCGGAGGGAACGGCAGCTCTCCCCATGGATCCATCTTCCAGAATGACATCGACCTCAATTGTAGGATTTCCTCTGGAATCAAGAATCTCACGAGCCTCAATATATTCTATAATACTCATTATTACACTCCTGCTTTTCATATTTTTCTTTTCAGTTGTATTATACAATAGAATATGTATAGGAATAACTCTCATGTCAAGGGGAAATACTCACTTGCCATAAGTAATTCATCTAAGTAAAATGTAATATATGAAATTTACCAGGCTTTTTGGAAAAACCTACAGGGAAGTCCCCAGGGAAGTGAAGTCCAGAAGTAATATTTTGCTGTTGAAAGGGGGATTTATCCATCTGCTGGGGAAGGGACTGGTTTCGTTTTTACCTCTTGGTTTCAGGGTTTTGCAAAATCTAATATCGATTATCAGGAAAGAGATGGAAGGCCTGGGAGGGCAGGAGGTTAATGTCCCCTTTGTAAATCCCTATAGCATCTGGGAGAAATCGGGAAGATCCGAATTACTGAATGAGGAGCTTGTCAATTTTAAGGATAGAACCGGACACAGGCTTATTCTGGCTCCGACCCACGAAGAAGCAATGGTAGAACTGGCACATTCTGAATTGTTTTCTTATAGGGATCTGCCTGTTTTTCTTTATCAGTTCCAGAGTAAATTCCGTGATGAGGAAAGGGTTCGTTTCGGACTGTTACGGGCAAGGGAATTTCTTATGAAGGATGGATACTCTTTTCATAGATCATATTCGGATTTGAATAATTTTTTCCCAAAAGTTTTTGAGGCCTATAACAGAATATTTAAAAAATGTAACGTTGATATTTTTTGTGCTGAGGCCGGGGTTGGGTATATGGGAGGCGAGAAATCTTACGAATTTCTGATGCCATGGAAAATGGGAGATAATATCGCCATCCACTGTGACAACTGTAATTATACAGCGAACAAGGATATTGCCGTTGGAATTAAAGAGACTATGTTTGACAGTTCCCGGGATTCTTCGGGATTGCTGAACGAACTCAAAAAGGTTGATACTCCGAATTGTGAGACTATGTCCTCCTTATCTGCCTTTATGTCTCTTCCCCAGTCCTCATTGATTAAATCCATGGTTTACAAAACAAAGAGCGGACTTGTTATGGCGGTTGTCAGGGGAGATTACGAGGTAAGTCACGAGAAACTTATTCATTATATTGATGAACCATCTTTGAAACCAGCTATGAAAAGAGATCTGGAGGAGTCTGGATTAATCCCCGGCTATTTGTCACCCCTTGGAATTGATAGTGGCATAAAAATTGTTGTGGATGATGCGGTTACCAATGCTGTTAACCTTGTATGCGGTGCTAACGAAGAGGGAAAGCATTACATAAATGTCAATTACGGCAGGGATTTTGAGGTTCAATGTATAGCCGATATCGCGAGGATAAAGGAAAAAGATAGATGCAGGCAATGTGGAAGCGAGCTGAAAGAAATTCACGCTATTGAATTGGGGAATATTTTCAAACTTGGTGATTTTTACTCAAGGTCTATGGATCTCTATTTCCATGATGATTACGGAAAAAAGGTGTATCCCCAAATGGGTTCCTATGGTATTGGCACCGGGAGGTTGATATCTGCAATTGTCGAATCAAATTCGGATGACAAAGGGATCGTATGGCCGATTAATCTGGCACCTTTCAGGGTTTTTCTTATGGGAATCGGTAAGTCTGCGGGGGTAAAGAGAATTCTTGAAAAACTCTACAGAGAGATAAAATGTGAAGTCCTTTTTGATGACCGTTCCGAATCCCCGGGTGTTAAATTTAAGGATGCCGATCTGATCGGAATACCAATCAGGATTCTTGTCACCACAAAATACCTGGAGGATGGGCTTGTGGAATTTTATTCCAGGAAGACCGGAAAAATATGGACGGTACCTATAGATAAAGTTTCTGAGGAAGTTGAAAACTATGAAATTTGATCTTACTGATGAGCTTATGGATCAAATCATCTTTGCAATTGAAAACCAGGAAAATCTTTTTTTTCTTGATACCGGAATGCTTTCTATAGTGGCGGCTGAGAATAAAAATGACAGATGTCTGGAGCTTCCTGAATGGAATCCGGCTCTTGGATTTCAACTGATGGAGAAATTTGTACTTTCGCTAAAGAATCCGGTATACCACAGGTTGCTATCAGAGGCTCTTGATTCAGGGAAGGGGGTTTTCAGGAAGTTTAAAAATGTTCTCAGAGATAGAAAAGAGATTGAACTATTGTGGTTCGGCTTTAAGAAACGTGAAATGAGGAAACTTGTAATTGAATGGTATAATAATCTTTCCGATTGCTGGAAGAATGATACTGTGGAAATAGATATTGAAAACATGGAAATATGTAATGATTTTCTTAAGACAGATTTTGTCTTCAATGTTAATAAAACTATATATAATGATGAAATTAATAAATATAACAAAGAAGCCTGTGAAGAGATGTTTTCTGATTGTGATAACCCTTTGTTCTTTTCGCATCAAATTGTGAGTCTGATGAATAATAAAAAAATATTGTTATTAACAGCAGAAACACTAAATGAGGAGCTGGCAGGGTTTTTACAGGCGTATGGTGAGACGAATAAAGAAACAGGAGTTTCAGTTCTTAATATTATTCAATTATTTGTATTAGAAAAATTTCGGGGAATCGGAATAGCTGCCCATCTGGTTGATGAGATCGTCATGGAAGCAAAGAGCAGAAACGTTGGTAAAATATTATTCAATGTGAAGGGAAAGGGAGAGGTGCTGCTTCCCATGTTGAAAGAAAAGGCCTTTTCTGTTTACGCTTATTCTCTTGAAATGGATATAAAAGAGTAGTTCTTTGCTAAGTTCCATAACTATTGTCTGGCGGAGGCATGAAAATTCCCTATATCAATTCGTGACACTTTTTTACCGTTGTTATAGGCGTATTTTGAGTTGCAGGGATCGGTAATTCTCTGTCCGTCCATATAAAAATAGTAATAGTATTCTCCCGGATTCAAATATAGGGTAATCGAATATTTCCCGGGAGCGATCTCTTTCAGGGTATGGGAGAATGGATCCCAGTTGTTGAAATTGCCCATTATTGAAATTTGTTTTCCGGGAGATGCGGATATAACAAATTCTACGTTA
>CAZEKV010000012.1:0-25000 GCA_964512945.1 uncultured Spirochaetales bacterium
AGAAACAGGAAGATTTCACGCTATGCACCACCCATTTACCTCTCCAAAAAAAAAGAAATAGCTGTCCCAAAATCCGGTATGGATTGACACCAGCCCGCACCTCCACCCGATTCTACAACAGTTTTTATTCCCAGAAAAAACATACTTCATGATAAATGCTCTCTCTAATATTGTCAATTTAGCATTGCCCTATATGAAAATTTACAGCAATTTTAAAAATATTTTCACTTCGACTTTCAAATCAAGAATTGCTAAAAAATTTACCATGGCCTTGACAATAATTGTGCACAGGATTAGCCTGAAGGTATGTCCGGGGTGGCTGTTGTTACAGCCTGAGATTATACCCGTCGAACCTGATCTGGGTAATTCCAGCGTAGGAACGGCTGTAGCTAAAAGCCAGAAATCCCCGCATATAAATTTCCTCGAATATAAGGGAGTGTGATATGAAAAGGGGATTATGTATGGTTATGCTTGTTGTAACCGCTGTCCTGAGTTTTACGGCTTGTGAAAAAGATAATACAGATCTGGTAGTCTACTGCTACGATTCCTTTGCATCGGAATGGGGACCGGGTCCTGTGGTTATTCCTGCTTTTGAAAAAAAGTACGGAATAAAGGTTAGACTACAATCCGGGGGTAATTCGGGTCAGCTTTTAAGCAGAGCCATACTCGAAAAGGACAATCCTGAGGCTGATATTGTAATTGGAATCGACAATAACATGCTGTCCAGAGCGCTTGCTTCCGGTGTTTTTGAAAAATATTCCCCTGAGAACATAGGAAATATTCCTGATGAACTGCTGTTTGACCCCTCAAACCACCTTACCCCCTTCGATTACGGCTATTTTTCAATAATTTATGATTCAGAGATTCTAAAGAACCCTCCGAAAAATCTCGAAGATCTGACAAAAAAGGAATATAAAAATTCCCTTATTCTTATGGATCCCAGAACCTCAAGCCCCGGTCTGGGTTTTCTGCTGTGGACGATAAAAATATACAAAGATAAATTCCCCGATTACTGGAGGAGATTAAAACCATCTATCCTTACAATAACCGACGGGTGGAGCTCCGGTTATGGATTATTCACAAGCGGAGAGGCTCCAATGGTTTTAAGCTACACAACCAGTCCTGCATATCATCTTGAATGCGACAAAACAAAGCGCTACAAGGCGATTCTGTTTGAAAACGGAAATTACATGCAAATAGAGGGAGCCGGGATTCTAAAAAATGCCCCAAATATGGCAAACGCCAAAAAATTTATTGATTTTATGATTGATATTGATTTTCAAAAAGAAATTCCCCTGAAAAACTGGATGTTTCCCGTTAACAGGGAGGTTTCTCTCCCCGATTCCTTTTCCGCAGCCCTAAAACCCGAAAAGGGGCTGCTGACAAATCCAGGGGAAATCTATAAAAATAGAGAGGAATGGATAAAATCCTGGTTAGAAATAACGACCGAATAAGCCTTAACCTGGTTCCCCTTATTTTTATCGCATTATTCCTGTTTTTGCCGGTTTCGACAATCCTGATAAGGGGATTCTCTTTTGGCCGCATCCTTGGCTTGCTGGGGAACACCTACTACAGAAAAATTATTTATTTTACACTACTGCAGGCCGCAGTAAGCACCTTTTTTGCAATGCTTATCGGACTCCCCGGTGCATATCTAACCGCCTGTTACGATTTCCCCGGGAAAAAGATACTGAGGGTATTAACTACCATCCCTTTTGTACTTCCATCAATCCTTGTTGTCCTGGGGTTTGTCCTGGTCTTTGGGAATAACGGCTTTTTTAATCGGATTTTAATCTCCATCTTTAATCTAAAAACCCCGCCGCTTAAAATACTCTACAATTTTAATGCTATTATTATGGCACATTGCTTTTATAATTTCCCCATCTGCATCAGAATCACAGCCTCGGTATGGGAAAAAATTTCCCCCTCAACAATAAGAGCCGCCAGAAACCTCGGAGCAAAAAAAGGCAGGGTATTTTTTACGGTCATTCTTCCGCAGATACTGCCGGGAATAGCAGCCGCTGCATCTTTAATTTTCCTTTTTTGTTTTATGAGTTTTTCTATCATCCTCGTTCTCGGAGGGGGACCGGAATTTACAACAATGGAGGTTGAAATCTATAAACTTACGAAAATCAGTCTTGATCTTGATAAAGGATGTTCTCTCGCCGTAATTCAATCGGTGATCTCTTTTTTGCTGGTCTTTTCATACATTTATTTTGAAAGAAAAACATCATTAAACAAGGGGGCGGGATTTGAGAAGAAAAACTTGATTAACCAGTTCTCCGTTCTTGCAAAACTTATGGCAGGTATATATTTTGTATTTGTAGTAGTCATTATTATTACTCCCCTTGTTTTCATTGTTCTCCGCTCATTTCAGGCAAGAACGGGATGGTCGGGTAAAATAGGGTTCTCCCTGAAATGGTATCTCTCAATTATCAAGAACCATAAAAGGTTTTTATCTCCGATACTAAATAGTTTATTTTTTGCCGCTGCAACTGCATTATTCTCGGTTCCCCTTGGCACCATAATTGCCTATACGGGATACAGATATAAACCCGAATCAATGAAAAGCCGCTTTTTCGAGGCTTTTCTAATGATGCCAATGGGTTTTTCATCAATCATTCTCGGGTTGGGATATATTAATCTCATGCACCTCCTCCCCTTTGATATTAATAAACGGTTTCTTATTGTTTGTGTCCATGTTCTTATCGCCTATCCCTTTGTGATAAAATCAACAGGAGCAGTCTTTTCAAAAATAGCCCCGGATATAAACAGGGCGGCCTCCAGTCTGGGAGCCTCCCGAAGGAGAATATTTTTTACAGTAGAGCTGCCGCTGATAAAATCAGGATTAATTTCCGGAGCCATATTCGTATCGGCAATTTCTATGGGAGAATTCAGCGCAACATTACTCCTCGCACCGAATAATCTATCAACAATCCCGATAGTAATGTATAGATTAATCAATTCCTATAATTTCTTTGGAGCCTGTGCTCTAGGCACAATATTGATGCTTTTATGCTCGGCAGGATTTATCCTTTTTGATAAACTTGACGGATTGGCGGAATAGCAAAATGAAAAAAGAAGCGGGATTAAGATGTGCGAATATAGAAAAAAAAATTAAGGCCTTTTCATTATCTCTGACCTTTTCAATCCCCCGCGGGAAACTCCTCACAATTCTCGGGCCAAGCGGATGTGGGAAAACCACATTGCTGATGCTTTGCGCGGGTTTTCTTGAACCGGATTCAGGCTCGTTTTTTCTGGGTGAAAGAGATATTACAAAAATTCAATCCTGCAAAAGAAATATCGGATTTGTATTCCAGGATTATGCCCTTTTCCCCCATATGAATGTTTCAGAAAATATTGCCTACGGCCCCAGGGCAAGAAAATGGGACAGGAAAAAAGTAGCCTCAACAACAGAAAAGCTTCTCGACACAATCTGCCTGCAGGATATGAAAACGCGGAGAATCTCAACACTATCGGGAGGAGAACAGCAGCGGGTAGCCCTTGCTCGAGCCCTTGCTCCAAACCCGGATCTCCTGCTCCTTGACGAACCCCTCAGCGCCCTCGATGCCGGGATGAGGCGAGTACTAAGACGGGAAATACGAAATGTTCAGCAGGATTCCAATCTGACAACAATCTATGTTACACATGATCAGGAGGAGGCTCTTACAATATCCGATTATATCGCCGTGATGAATAATGGAAGAATTGAACAGATAGGAACCCCGGAAGAAGTTTATCATAATCCAGAAACCTATTTCTCTGCATCATTTGTAGGATTGTCCAACATTATCAGCGGAACTATTTTATCAGTAGAAAAAGAGCGTGTCTTTGCGGAGAGTGAAATAGGGAATTTTTATATCCATTCGCAGGGAAAAGATTTTGTAAAAGATCAGAAAATTCATTTCTTTTTCCGTCCCGAAGATTGCATACTGACTGCAAACAGAAAGCATTCGTATAACACACTGAATCTAACACCCAGATCAATTGAATTCTATGGGAGCTATTATAAAATTGAAGCATTAACAAACAGAAGGATACTACAGATAGCTGTTCCCAAAAGAGAAATGAGTGACAAACATAATATAAAAACCGCCTTTATAGATCCCGAAGATATAAAAATTCTGGAAAACCAGCGGTAGTCAAAAATATCGGCAAATAGACCCTGTCTTTTTCATTCAATAATGTTGTAGGTTAAATTCTCTGACCGGGGCAGCTTATTAATCCCCGAATATTTATTTCTTATTAAGCTTATGTTCCCACGGGGATTATCCCGCGACATATGAACAGTAACACAAACAAAATGGTGTTCAAAGGTACAGGATTCTATTCTAATAGAAAAGGGATTAGAATCGCTTTTTAAATTTGCTGCAAAGACAATGACCCCCCTGCCGCTGTTGTTTGCAATAAGACAGTTCTTTATAACGCAATTGACGAGGAATTCACTTCTGAAATTCGGCTCAAAATCAATACCGGCCTGGGGATTATGTCCCCTGGTGTTTATTAAATACGAGTTCTCAACAAGAAGATTTTTTACAGAAACAACACTAATAGCCTGACGATAATGCCCATCAAGGACAACATCTTTAATATGAATATTTTCACAATACCCCTTCCCTCCGCTTCCAATATAAATCCCATCTCCCCCGCTTTCTCTCATTGTAAGACCGTATATATTTATATTCCTGCATCCTCCCAGTTCGAGGGTGTGACGCCACTGACTTTCCCTGTAGGGTCTTTTTGAATAATCCCTCTTATACATTTTGAATTCCGCACCATATCCCATAAGCGTAATATTTTCTTTCTCGTATGCCGTAAATAATTTATCCCCCTTATCCATGTATTCACCCTTTACGGCAAGCACAATCACACCCTTCTCAAAAATAATTGTCTGATTACTCTCCAGAAATATCGGATTAACTATCCAGGGGAATCCCATATCGGGAACAATAACCTTCTTTGCCCCTGATTTAATGGCAGATTGAAGGGCATGGGTACTGTTATCCTTGCTAAACCCCCACCATGCAGCACTTACAATCCTGTTATTCAGATTCCCGGCGATCAAAGAAGGATTCTCTGTTTTGTAACCCACCCCGCCGAAAAACGAATTTATCATTTCCTTCTGCTTTAATTCCATCTCCGAGATATCTCTGTATTTTATAGAAGACGAAACACACCCCGAAATAAACATAAAAAAAGATACTATTAAAAGAAAATATTTATACCTGAAGACCATGGATTCTCCCTTCTCACCATTTCATTCCAAAAATGCTTGTAAACGGCAAGTTAACAAGTGATTCTATAAAGAAAATACCACAAGTAGGGGAAATCAGCAATTGTATCCTGTTTTTATCTTCATAGACGAAGATTTTTCTAAAAAATCTCTTTACGATACTCATTACTACTCATAGTGATATTGATCGGAAATATTAACTCTGATATTCAGGAATGCTATTCTGCCATTCTCCCATAACAGGTCGGTTTGAGAATTTCCTCCGCAAAACACCAATTTGACATTTAATTTCTTTGGTGGTAGAATTCGCCCCATGCGTGAAATAACGATGAAGACAAGAAAAAGACGTTCCGGTACCGGCTCCCTGACGACCGGAATTGTATTGACAATAACCTTCGGATTACTGTGGCTCAGGATGGGGTTCTGGTGGTGGATATTTCCATTCGTTTTTGGGGGTGTTATCCCGACCATAAACGGAATAAAAAGGCTTTTTGAAAAAAAAATCTCCTCCGGTTTTAATTCCCGGTATTCGAATTATTCCGCAGAAAAAAAAATCCTGAGGATCGCCTACAACAATAAGGGCAAAATAACCCCTGCTCTTATTGCCCTGGAAACCGAACTCTCGTTAAACAGGGCTGAAGAGATTCTGAACGACATGGCAAAAAAAGGCCATGTCTACGTATCTGTGATGGAAGAGGGAAGAATAGAATATTCTTTTCCCGACTTTCTCCCCGGGAAAAAGAGTTAGAACCAGGGGGTGCGGCTCTCAGATCTTTCTTCGAGGAATTCACTCTTTACCCTGGCAAGGAGCCGTTCTTCCGATTCAGCTACTTTTTTGTCTGCCAGAGCAGCTTTTTCCATCAGTTGATAAATTCTCAGGCGCTGTTTCCTGTTTTCGGGCATTTTGATCTTCAATCTTGAACTCATCTTAAACATGGGTTCGAGTTTATTTACTCCAAAACCCCATTTTTTTGCCAGTTTTTTTACAAATAAAATCTCTCTCTCATCGAGATGTCCGTCTATAGCTGTCATTACTATCACATTATTTAAAGCAAAATCCCTTACATCGTACATTTTATCGAGAAAAACAGGATCAATCTTAAAACTGAACTCACTTCGATTCTCTCGTATATAATTATGATACTCCGATAAAGACATGATATCCATAATTATCCATTCACGGGCAGTACTGTTTAAAAGAGACCCGCAAAAGCTGCAATTAATATCAAGGGTATCTCCAATAGTACCCCCGCAATTCGGACAATTATGGGAATACAGGGAACCATTCGATACGTGTTCTCCCCCATCCCTGGACATTATCAGAACATTGTTCCGTGATACAACGGTCTCGTCAAGTTTTACAGCTCTCCCCTTCTTAAGTTTAACCCGCTGGAAAGAGGATTTTACAGACATAACAAGTAGATTCTTTCCTTCCTTTTCCCCTGCCGCAATTAATGTAACATCATTCAAATAAATCCTGTTGTAAACTACGGGATCACTTCCAATCCATGTCCTGAATTTCTCAAATGCCGAATCGGAAACAAACCTGCGCATGATAGAAGGATCCTGTTCCACAATTGCGGTAAGAATTTGCAGGTAGCCATTGGCCGCCTTATCTTCAACAAGCTGAACACTGAAATCTTTATTATTGGCCGAAATACTCTTTAATTTATCTGGAAGATTGGCATTTTTCCTTAACCGGGGATGAGTTCCTATATAATCATCTGCCTGGGTAATTTCCGAGAGAACCCAATCAAAATCACCTGAATTTGTCAAAGTATTACAGAATTCACACTTGCTTATTTCTCCCAATTTTTCAGGAAGATCGGCACCGCAGTTAGGACAGTTATTTGTGTTGAAAAGATCCTTCTCCTGAACTCCCCTTTTTTTCAAAAATGACCAGTATTCAACGAACTCTTCAGGCCCGCCGGAATTCAATGAAGAATCGATTTCACTTATAAATTTATCAACGATAAAGGCATGAACACCCACATGGATAATATCATAAACGCCGTCTGTTTCAATTTTGTCCAGATAGATATTTTTTACATCGAGTTTATCAATAGTATTTCTCTGCTTAAGAATTTTCATCATCTTAAACTGTGTGTTAAATCTTTGATAAACACCATCGGAAAGAAATTTCCTCACCTTCCCCGCATCCTGGGCTTCCCAGGCCTTTTGTATTTCCACAAAAGCTGTTTTTACTTTTTCTTTAAAGGCATCCCGATTAAAGTATGGATTATTCTTTATAAAGGTATTATACCCTTTTATCTGATTAACAGACGTTCCATTGGGGAGTTTGTTAAGAATAGAGGCCTGCCTTTTTTTTCTGGTACTAACAATAAAAACAATAACTATAATACTACCGACAATAATATTTGCAGGAAAAGGAAGGGCTATTATTATCCTTATCAGAATATAAATCAAATAACCCATGCCTTCACCGCCGCCTTCCCTGCTGCCGCCGGCTCCCCCCGCCCTTGCAAACAGAAAGGAGGCACAGAATATCACCATAATTATGATAAAAATAATTTTTATTTTTCTGCTGCTTCTCATACTGGAATCCCCATAATTGATTATACCAGGTAAAACATCCCAATTCTACAGCAGGAATAATCAGATATCAAGGAATTTAATTATCTGCGTGAACAGGAGGAACCATTTTTTGCGGATCCTGGATAGTAATTATCCCACACAATTGGCAGATTATAAAAGAATAGTGTCTATCTGTGCTTTTAACAGATACTTCTTTGCATACTTAAGGTATATTTTTTCTTTGACAAACACATCAAAAAGGTCGGAATCTATATGCCCGTCATCTTTCATTTTTTTCAGTATTTGCATTGCCTCATTCAGGGTCTTTCCCTTCTTATAGGGTCTGTCGCAGGCAGTAAGAGCCTCGAAAATATCAGCTATTACCATTATTCTCGCCTGAACGGACATATTCTCCTTCGTCAATCCGCGGGGATAGCCGGTTCCATCCATTTTTTCGTGATGGGCACCTGCATATTCACAAACATTCAGCAGATGCCTGGGATAGGGGAGTTGTTCAAGCATTTTTATTGTAACGCTAACATGATCTTTAACAATTTTACGTTCTTCCTCAGATAAAGTGCCGTGTTTTATACATAGACTTTCGGTCTCTTCTTTTGTTAAAAAATCTTTTTTGACTCCATTATCAGACCATTTATAGCTTCCAACTCGCTTAACTTTCTCAATCTTCTCCGCAGACATAAACTCTGATCCATAATTTACTTCACTCAAAAAAGCCAGATCAGCATCATAGGTCTTAGTTTTTTCTTTGAACACCTTCTCAGCCTTCTTTTTCTCCCTTTGCCTTGCCTTCTCTGTCAGGGTTCTGTCAGCCTCAAGCTCATTTATTCTCTTCAGATATTCAATCTCACGATCCCTTTTTAGGATCTCAAACCTTGTCGCAATATTATTAATCCGGTCATAAATAGTTTCCAGTTTTCTGGCCTTGTCAACAACATGTTCAGGGGTGGCCACCTTTCCGGCATCATGGAGCCATGCTGCTATTTTAAGCTCGTACATCTCCATTTCCGTTAATTTTATTTTTTTAAAGGGGGTCTGGGTGGATTTGTTTACAGCATCAGCAAGGAGCATGGTAATAACAGGAACGCGTTGGCAGTGGCCTCCGGTATAGGGAGACTTTGCATCAATCGAACCGGCAATTACCTTAATAAAACTCTCAAAGAGATTTTCAAGATCCTTAATCAGATTTTTATTCGTAATCGCCACAGCTGCCTGACTTGAAAGAGCCTCAACCAGATCCTGGACATTCGGACCGAAAGGAACAATCTCTCCCGTCCCCGCATCCTGAGCGTTTATTAATTGAAGTACTCCAATAATCTCTTCCTCATGATTTTTAAGGGGAACCGTCAGAAATGATTTTGATCTATAGCCGGTTGTTTTATCAAATTTTTTTGTTCCGGAAAAATCAAAACCCTCAGCTTTATAGGCATCGGGGATATTTATTGTCTCACCCGTTAGAGCTACATGGACTGCAATCATGGTATTGTTGGGTTTACCGCTTTCCGTATACAGTCCCAGGGGGGGGAAAGAGGGAGCCTGATGAGCTGTCCCGCCCATGTGAAAATTGAGGGAATCCGTCATTAAAATTTCAAAGCGTAATGTATCTTTATCGATCATGTAGAGGGTTCCGCCATCGGCATTTGCTATGAGTTTTGACTCAAGAAGGATCATCTCAAGGAGTTTGTTCATATTTTTCTCTCTCGAAAGGGCAAGCCCTATATCCGAAAGATTCCTGATACGGTACCTTAGATGACGTATATATTCTTTCATTTCCGGAGAAGCATTCTTTAACAGAGCCTTTGCATCTTCTTCAGAGAAATGGATTTCTTTATGCGATTTTTTCATTTTCCAAGAGCCTCGAAAAACCTGAGATATACCCCGGGATTTGCTTCTATGTATTCTTTAAAAAGCTCACTCTCCAGTCTGAACAGCAATGATGATTTTTTTGCCTTGCATTCAATGGAGGAAGAAAGTCCCAGCTGGAATTCCTTGTAGTTTCCTATGAAATCTCCCATTTTTGCCTTTCCCGTCTTTCCCTTTTTATTCATCACCTCAACCCTGCCCGAATGAAAAATGTAGAGCGATTTTACTTTTTCTCCAAACCTTATCAAAGTTTTATTACTGTTTATGTACTCCCGATGGAGAAGAAGCTCAAGATCCGTCTTTTGCGAAGAGGTTAGAGTACTAAAGAGTCTGGTAGAACTCAAAGCTGCCCAGCTTTCTTCGTCTCTGTTGAGAGCAATCTTTTTCAGCTTCCTCTCAACACTCGTCCCGCGTATCAGGTTTAAAAAGGACGAACTGGAGATTACAAGAGCCTCTATGTCCGTTTCCGCAAAAACATTTGCGGTTCTTGGTTTATTCAATATTATCGAGACCTCCCCAAAATACTGATAATTACCAAAGCGTTTTACTCCATTTGCTTCCTTTTTCGTTCGCCGGCCTACACGTATGGAACCGGATAGTATGATATAGAATTCATCCCCATATTCGCCTTTCTTGATAATCTGGGTTCCTCTTTTTATTCTTGTCTTTCTCACAACAGCCAGCAAATCTTTTATATCACTCAGCGTAAAATCCTTAAAGATATCTACACGGGACAAAATATCAATAACCCTGTAGGCCTCATGAAAAGCCCCTTTTTCAACTTCAAGTGTATGGGTACTTGCAATGCCGAATTTTGCCAGCGTAAGATTCGTTCTTTTCGGGAAATCCTTTTTTGCGATATGATAGACCACAATTTTCTTCTGAATATTTTTTGGAAGGGAATTTAAAAAATTAACAGGGGTATGGATCGGGGGCAGTCCTGATTCATGATATATAACATCCGAATCCCATGGAAAATCCATCAGTTCTTTGTATCGCCCCTCGGAAAGAACACCTTCACTTTTTAGCTCTTTGAATTTTTCAGGAAGGTGGAG
Organism: uncultured Spirochaetales bacterium; assembly: GCA_964512945.1. Classification (GTDB taxonomy): domain Bacteria; phylum Spirochaetota; class Spirochaetia; order CAZEKV01; family CAZEKV01; genus CAZEKV01. The sequence continues at coordinate 10,705 of CAZEKV010000012.1, forward strand.
GTGGTCGGAGGTATATACAAAAGATTTATTGCGGTAAAAAAGGCGAAAACCTATCGTAGGAATTGAATGAAGCATATAACGGAAATCAAACCATGCCCCATTGATGTTCACCTTATTTCCAATTAGAACCGGATAAAAATCGAAAAGCTTAATCAGCTCTTTACTGTCAATCCGTGTAAGAGTTGAATATTTTCTGAGCCATGAGTCCATAATGGTTTGTGTTGAATATATGGTTATCTTCTCTTCAAGAAGGATTTCCTGGAATGTCCCCGCATCGTGATCTGCATGGGTATGCGTAAGGATAACAGAATCAACGAGTTTTGGATTCACATTCGATCTCTGAAGCCATTCCGTGGTATTAACAGGGGGATCAATCATTATACCTCTGTGATTAATCCATAAAATAAATCCGGAGGTATTATTTTCCGGATCAAATCCGTGAGAGGGGCCAAGACAGGTTACTCCCATCGCAGGAGGCTTAAAAGGTTCTGCAAGGATATTCCCAAGATCGAACGCGACATTATATTTTATATCGCCCGGAATAAGAATTGGCTTTTTTGAAATTTTCTCATCAATAATTTCGTAATCATCATTTTCCAGGAGCCGTATGACACAATCGCATATCTCCACTTCCCTTTTTTTATCAAGGGGCTTAAACTCAACAACATCATCGAGCTTGAAAGAGGCAAAGTACTTAATCTCTGCCTTTAGATTGGGAATTGTCAATTTTGTATGTTTTGCATAATCATTATTGATATTAAAAACCCTGGGGCCAAGTAAAGACTCACGTATTACTTCTTTAAAAAGTTTAACATGTTCTTTTAAGCAAACAATGATGATCTTTCGTTCTCTAAAAAAAAAATTATAGTAAACCGGAAATTCAACCTCTGCTACGGAAATCCCTTTCTGGCGGTTGAAAAAATTCTTAGGAAGACAGAATATCCCCGGAACCCCATTTTCATAGAACATGGTATCTTTTATTGTTTCCGGAGGAGAACCTACCTGAATATACCCTGCTGAGGTATCAACCAGATACCCTCCCCTCGGCAATTCTATCACTTTTCCCATTTCAGGTTTAAATTTTTTCATTTCCTTACCAACTATCAGCACTACGATTTAATGATATCACTCGAGAACCGAGAATACAAGAATTAAATATTTGATCTGGTTCTCTTCAGTTTATGTCGGAAGTTTGTTGTCTCATCGTTAATGATTTTTCTTAGATACTCGATATGTCCGTCTATTGCCCTGAGATATAGATTTTCATCAATATTATACCGTATTAAAAAATGTCTTCCAGCATAAACAAATGAACTCCGCAATTCTGTTTCCAATCTTTTCTTTGTCAGCATATAAAAATCTTCTGTTTTTTTTATAATATCATACTCTGTATCGTATCCGCTTATCCCTGCTTCGGTAAACTCATTATACAGAAAAATGAGTTTTTCGAGATATTCCCTGTCGGCCATCTGACCGAGGAGATCGGAAGTTCCTGCTATTGCCCCAACGAGCATTTCTTCATTGCTGCGAAAATTTATCCCATCAAAGTCGATCCCCAATCCTGTTGCCTCTATTAAATTTGTTATAGAAATTATATTCCCTGATGGAATCCCAAAAGCGGTGTAATGCTTCTTAAGCAGAGCTATGCTGCGGTATTCATGATTGGATGTATACTTGCCCCCTGTACCGATATTGTCAGACTCCTCTTGCAGATATCCGGCATCGTGAAAAAGGGAAGAAAACAGCAAATTCAGGGATAACTCAAGGGGCAAACTCTTTTCAGTTAAATTATATCCATCAAGAAGCCTTGCAGATGCCAGAAAGACATCCATGGTATGGTAATAGTCGTGATACTGGGTATTACACTTTCTATACCCCTTAAACTCACCGTTGTAGAGCTTCTTTATCTGCCGAAAACATACCTGGACGGGATAAAAAAAATTTGCAGCATAATGAAAAGAAAAAATTCTCTTTACTTCCTTCAGAATCTCAATATCTTTTTTAGTGTTTAAAAGATTAGCTAACTGAATGATAACAACCCCTATCAAAAAAATCAGAATACCGACTATACGCTATCACATGAAAGAATTATTTTCAATTGAGTGGATTATAAAAATAGTTTTTTTACAATTAGTCTAAAAAAAACAGTATCCAGGCGGTCAAAAACCGGCGATTGCAGAAAAAATCTGACATGAGGGGAGGAGATCAGGACATGCAATATCGGAAATCTAACCGGACGTATATTTGTCGATAGCTATTATATCGCTCCTGGAGGGAATTCCGTTCCATTTTTCCATTTTCATCTTTACCAGAACCAAATTGCAGGGAAACATTTCTACATCATACCCTGTATACTCCGATATAAACTCCATAACGACAGGATTATGTCCCACTATCAGAACAGAGGCTACTAAATCATTTACCCCTGAAATAATTTCCAGATAATCACCAACCGCAGCATGGTAAAGCCTGTCGAGAAATATTATCTTTTGGCCAGCCCCGCATCTTTCTGAAACTATCTCAGAAGTCATTTTTGCCCGTTTTGCAGAAGACGAAAATATTATTTCCGGCTTTATCTTTTTTTCTAGTATTATATCCCCTATTGACATGGCATTTGTGATTCCCATCCTGTGCAGCCCCCTTTCAAAATCACTTACAACCCCGCCCGAAGGTAAAGCCCTTGCATGTCTCAACAAAAGAAGTTTTTTCAAGCTTTTCATCTCCATTCACCCTACAACAACACGGTTTTTCCCGGGAGCTTTTTTTGCTTTTAAAAGGTTTTTATCCACAATACTGATAAAAGTTTCCATATCCTGCTCTGTTTTATAACAGGATATTCCAAAGCTCATTGTTATATTCACATAAGACTTATTGCTCAATTTAATGACAAAATCTGAAACGATTTTCCTCAGCTTTCTGCCAATTGCCGCAGTCTGCTTAATGCCGACCCTCTCCAGAATTATCAGAAATTCCTCTCCACCCCATCTCCCTACAAAGTCAATTTCCCTTATCGAATTTTTCAGGAGATTTGCAACAGCCTTCAAAACTACATCCCCGTGCAGATGCCCGTAAGTGTCATTTATTTTCTTAAAATCATCAATATCGCATAGAATAACCGAGAAAACATATTTCTCACCATGGCTGTTACTCCCATAGTTGATTCTTTTAAAGGTTTTTAACACCCTCGCAATTGAACTGTTGATATTCCGTCTATTTGGAAGATCGGTTAATGTGTCAATCAAAGAAAGACGTTCAATCTCTTTGTACAAAGAGTATCTGTTTATCGCAAAACAGAAGGACAAAATTGACAGAGCAATATGTACAAGAATAAATCTTAAAAAAAAAAGACGAGTATTCCCATAGACAAGACTGTAATCATACATCCAGGGCTGATCTTTGAGCACGAGGAGCAAAACTATTACTATTCCAAGGAAAAGGGCGGAAAAGAGGGTTCCACACCTGTGACCCTTCAGCTGCATGGCCGTTACAGGAAAAAAAACAGACCATATCAATCCCGATCCATTTTTACCACCGGTAATCGTTAAAAAAATTAACAATACGGAAAATATTATAATGAAATTATTGGTAATAATATTTATACTCTTAACAAAAATAAGAAAAAAATAATTAATTAGAAAAAGGAAGGATATTATCAGTACAAAACCACCGAGTAGAATATCTCCGCCAGCCAAATCAGACATCCCCAGGATGAAAGTGTACAGAAAAACGACTAAATCAAAAAGATTAACCAGATGCTTTGATTTTATCTCTTTTACTGAATCCCCGGGGCTTACACCCACATTCATTATTATTGAAAACAAATCTTTAATTATCATTCATCCCCTGATAAACAATCATCCAGAAATTATAAAAAATGGATAAAGATTATGTCAAGGAAAATCAGGAAATTTAGACAGAAAAAGGGAGTATTTAATTCCCTTTCCGAAGCGTCTTACTGACATCTACTGCAATACTTTCTGCATCAAGTCCGCAGTCCGAAAAAAGTTCTTTCCTTGCCGCCTGGGGAATAAACCTGTTCGGCGATCCATAATACTCAAAATCCAATTTATTTTTATGCGTATTAACGAGTGAAGCTATGTATTCTCCAATACCCCCGGTTCTTATTCCGTCTTCAAACATGAAGACACGCTTATAATGGGAAATGACATCCATCAGATAAGCCTCATCAAGGGGTTTAACAAAACGTAAATTATAAAGATCTACCCCAATCCCATTTTTAGCAAGTATTTCAGTAGCTTTCTGAACCTCCATAATACATCCCCCCACTGAAATAAAAAGAATACTATTATTTTGTTTCTCTAAAAACACTCCCCGCCCCCTAATCAACTTCTCATAGACCGGTATTTCAGGACAGGTGTCTTTCGGATACCTGATTATAACAGGGGCGTTACATCTGTTAAGTCCATATTCCAGCATCATTAGAACCTCAGCAGAACTGGCAGGAGCAAGGATGGTAATACCGGGGATTGATCTGAAAAGGGCTATATCGAAGATCCCCTGATGGGTTTCTCCGTCTCCCCCTACAAAACCAGCTCTGTCCAGAGCAAAAACCACAGGAAGAGAGGGTAATGCGACATCGTGAATTACCTGATCAACTGCCCGCTGCATGAAGGTCGAGTAAATAGCAACAACCGGCTTAAGGCCTGCAATAGCCAGCCCCGAGGCAAAGGTGACTGCGTGTTGCTCGGTTATTCCAACATCGAAAAAACGCCCCGGGAATTTTCTCTGAAACTCTTCAAGACCCGTCCCCCCTGCCATTGCTGCTGTAATGGCAACGATCTTCTGATCTTTTAAGCCCATCTCAACCAGAGAATTTGAAAAAGCCTTTGTGTAGGTGAAATTGATTTTTTTTTCAACCTTTCCATCTACATAGGAAACAGGAGATACACCGTGATAAAACACCGGATCTGTTTCTGCAAGCTGATATCCCCTCCCCTTCCTTGTTCGGACATGAACAACAACGGGTTTATTAATCTTTTTTACATCGGAAAAAACACGGGACATTACCGAAATATTATGTCCGTCAATAGGTCCCACATATTCAAATCCCAGATCGGAAAAGATATTTTCCTTAAAAAAAACCGCCTTGATTCCCTTTTTCAGCTGAATAATAATATTCAGGATTCTTTTACCCAGAACGGGAATTGTTTCAAGCCCCTGATCAAAGGTTTTTCTGAATCGCTGATACCCCGTGGTAATTGTAAGGCGGCTTAACGATGAAGACAGGGCTCCTATATTGGGCCCTATCGACATATTATTATCATTTACAACAATAATCAGGTTTTTCTTAAGATGTCCCGTATGATTGAGGGCTTCAAAGGCCATACCACCCGTTAAAGCCCCATCGCCAATTACTGCTATCACCTTACCTTCGATATTCTGGATATTCTGAGCCGTTAGAATCCCGAGCCCCGAAGAGATCGAGGTTGAGGAGTGACCCGTTTCTGCTATGTCATGGATACTTTCGGATCTCTTTGGAAATCCGCTAAGTCCATCTTTCTTTCTGATTGTATTAAAAAGGTTTTTTCGGCCCGTAACAAGTTTATGGGTGTAACATTGATGCCCTACATCCCATATTATCTTGTCTTTCGGGCTGTGGAAAATTCTATGAAGGACAAGCGTCAGCTCCACCACACCAAGATTTGATGCAAGATGACCCCCGTTATTGAGAACAACATCGACAATCTCCCTGCGAATCTCACGAGCCAGGGCGTAGAGAGCCTTTGTTGATTTTTTTTTTAGATCCAGGGGTGAATTAATACCGGACAGGAGGGATTCTTTCAAAATATCACATTCCTACCTGCTACGCATTATTTATTCTTCTTTTTATGTCTATTTTTTCTCAGCTTCTTTTTTCTCTTATGTGTAGCAATTTTATGCCGTTTTCGTTTTCTACCACAGGGCACCTGAACATACTCCTCTTATTTTATAGTCATCATACCAAACAAAAAAAATCACAGATATTTTACCAAAACCGTACCGAATTATGCAGATTGCAGCTCTGTAAGTCAAGTGGCTGGGAAAGAATACCCGTTTAAAGCCCAAATATTTAACCAGCCTCTCCGACAGGATAAAGGAGTTTTCAAAATTATTCTATTATGATATAAGGAATAAGCAAAGATAATGAAAGATTTACAGGTGGATTTCTCGAAAAAACTGTTAGTTTGTGTAAGAACCGCATAAATGGAAAAATTGTTTAATAGGATAAATTCCGGACATCCGAATCGGAAAATCGATGAAATAATTAATCGGGATAGAGGAAAGGCATCTTTTACCCGCCATTTCAGCCATAGCGAGGATTTTTTTATAAAATTTAACGATTTTTTTACGGTTCCTTCTTTCCAGATTCATCACGATGTAACAAAAAAAGAACCATCTCAGGAATATTCCGAAACTTTAATGGGGTTTTTTGATAGTATTTCCACTCATTTATCCGGGGTTCTAACCGGATTAAGGTATTTTTTTGATCCTGCAGAGATTTTATCTCCATGTTTCTTCAGAATATGCAATTTCAAAGATAAAAAATTCCTGTTTCTTATCAGAATACATCTTGATTTCAGGACAGGACAGGGAGAAGTCACCTCTTTTGGAACCAATGACAGAACACACGAATATAAAACAAACTGTCTTTTTATTGAAAATAACTTAATTCCCCTGGATTCGGTAGCAGAAGAAAATTCGGAAATAACAGGTTTTTATATAAAACAGATTTTATCCGACACCTGGATAGGAGAAACCGGAAGGGGTTATCTTATTCAGGGAATCTGGATAGATTATGACCTGACAAAATTTTTTACAAAGCTTTTCATCCCCCAGGGGAAAAACATATACCCCTACTATCCTTTTAGCTGCAAATACCGTACAATGTGCCACTCTCTGACTGATTTTTCCGATGCAAAGCTGAAATTCCATTTGCAGTGCATTTATAATTCAATCGAATTTATAACCCCAAAAATCAATGACATTCAGAGGGTATTGAAAGAGACTGAGTTTTCAGTCAATCTCGAAACTTTTAAAGAGATAAAAAAGGAAATCCCGCGCGAATGGGAAAACATCTGGGAGAATCTTGTTGTAAAAAGGTATCTAAATGATAGCGAAATGAGGGAATTCAGAATAGATGATTGATATAAAAGATATTGAGGGGAAAAAAATTACCATAATGGGTCTGGGGCTTCACGGCGGAGGGGTGTCGTCAGCTGCTTTTTTTGCCTCATCAGGGGCGGAAGTCACGGTAACAGATCTTGGAAGCGAAAAAGAACTTTTGCCATCGATAGAAAAGCTAAAGGGTTTTTCCATAAGATATGTCCTTGGGAAACATGAGAATTCTGATTTTTCAGATTCGGATATGGTTATAAAAAATCCGGCGGTTCCCCTGAACTCTCCATTTTTGAAACTGGCAAAACGTGTTGAAACGGATATTTCGATTTTTCTTTATTTAAACAAACGCCCCCTTATAGCGGTAACCGGGAGTAAGGGCAAATCAACCACCTCCTCTGCAATATACCATGTCCTGAGAAAATACTATCCCGGAGCAAAACTTGGGGGAAATATAACTGTTTCACCCCTAACCTTTATTGGTGATACTTCGGACAGTGTATCCCCTGTGATCCTTGAATTATCCTCATGGCAGCTTGCCGACATCGGGAAAAAAAATATTCTGAAACCCTGTATATCCATTATCACCAATATTTTCCCCGATCATCAAAATAGATATTCTAATATGGAAGAATACGTAACGGACAAAAAAATAATATACTCATGCCAGACAAAAGGAGATTCCACAATTTGTAATTACGATGATTCCTATGGAAAGCAATTTGCTGAAGAAAGCAGGGGGGATATTTTCTATTTTTCGAAAAACCCTTTACCCCAAAATATTAATGGGGCGTGGATCGATAAAAAACAGGGTTTCTTGAGAAAAAATGGGAAAACGGAAAAAATCATTTCGGAGGATCTCTCTATCCCCGGCAGCCATAACCGAATAAATTTGCTTTGTGCTGGAACAGCATTATCTCTTTTTGGAATCGAATCTGACAGTATTTGCAGAGATCTGGCCTCTTTTACAGGCATCCCCCACAGGCTTGAACTGGCAGGGATAAAAGGGGATATCTCATTCTACAACGATTCGGCAGCAACAATCCCCGAAGCAGTTGCTGCAGCCGTCAGGAGCTTTAAAAATCCTGTCTTGATAACAGGGGGAACCGACAAAAAACTGGATTTTTCGGTTTTTGGAGACATAGCAGGTTCCACGGAAGATATTTATCTCCTCAAGGGAAGTGCTGCGGGTAAAATTGCCTCTCTACTTGATAAAAACGGAAGGGCGTTTTACGGCCCATACACCTCTCTAAAAGAAGCAGTATTAGCAGCAGTAAAGAATATCAGGAAAAGCAGAATAATCCTGTTTTCTCCCGGATGCGCATCCTTTGAGATGTTTAAAAACGAATTTGACAGGGGAAACGAATTCAGAAGAATAGTCAACAGCCTTTGAATCCCATATCGATAAGACAATTTTCCGCCGCTGCTGTTTCATCCCATGGAATGCAGGCGTTGGAATAGATAATAGAGGACTCGTGCCCTTTTCCAAGAAGAATTACCGTATCCTCTTTCCCGGCAAGGGAAAATGCCTTTCTTATGGCCTCGACCCTGTCCGGTATAAGGAAAAGATTTTCACCCTCTTCTTTACAGGAACACCCCGCAGCAATATCTTCGAGGATTGCCCGTGGATCCTCTCCCCTCGGATCCTCATCAGTAAGAATTATAGTATTACAGAAATTAGCGGCGATCCTTCCCTGTATCGGCCTTTTCCCGATGTCCCTCTCCCCTCCCGATCCAAAAACAGAAATCAATTTACCCTTCGTCTGCTTTTTTATAATAGGAAATAATTTCGAAAATGCCCCTGGTGTATGGGCATAATCAACAATGACAGAAAAAGCCTGCCCCATCTTTACATGATTCATTCTACCTCGAATCGGCCTTAGTTCCGGCAGGAGTTCTGCTAATTCTTTCAATTTTTTGTTGAGCAAAATAGAAACAACCAGGATCGCAGCCATTGTATTTTCTATATTAAACGCCCCCGGTATATTCAGCTTTGTGTTATACTTTCCGCTTTTATCAATAAGGGTAAATTCACTCCCGCAAATATCAAGACTTTTAACAAGAGCAAAAAGATCCGCCGATTTGCTTTTCATACTGTAAGAAAAAACCTCCCGACCGGTCGCTTTTTCAAACAAATCTGCCCACGGATCGTCCTTATTAATGACTCCAAATCGACTGCAATTAAGGTTTTCCTTCTTAAAACTATTATCAAGAGATCGAAAAAGATTAACTTTATCCGATCTGTACCTGTCAATGGTACCGTGGAATTCGAGGTGCTCGCGGGTAACATTGGTAAACACTCCAGCATCGAAGATTATATCTCCCAGGCGATTTGTAATCCTGGAAAGACCGTGGGATGTGGCTTCAATGACCCCGTATTTCTTCCCGGAAAGGTACATTTCGTTCAGTATCTTATTAATCTCCGGAGCTTCGGGAGTGGACTGTCTGTAGGGGTTTTTCAGGATTTCCATGCCGGATTTATATTCCACTGTTGAGAGAAAACCCGCTTTCTCTCCGGAAAGTTCAAGAAGCTGATGAATCAGAGAAACTGTAGTGCTTTTCCCATCGGTTCCTGTAACACCAACAATAACCAGCTTTTCCGATGGATTATCATAAAAATTCCCTGCCGCAGGAGAGAGGCTTCGCCTGGTGTTCTCCACAAGGAGGTAAACAACATCCTTCCTGTATGCTTTAAGGGGTTTTGAATGGATTATTACATCCGCCCCTTTTTCTATTGCCCCATCAATGTATTCATGTCCGTTTGTATGTATTCCCTCAAGGGCAAAAAACAAGTTCCCGGGTTTCACTCTCCTTGAATCATATTCGATTCCCGTTATCCCGGGATCGGAAACACCATGTCGTTCAAGTATCTTGATATTGGCAATTATTTCTGATAACCTTCTCATCTGACAAATCTATCAATATGGTTAATTTTCATCAAGGGAGAGTACAGGTAGTGTACACTATCAGAATTGAAGATTCTTTTTCTTCGGCTCATTTTCTGGCTGCTTACAACGGAAAATGTGAAAATCTGCACGGACATAATTATCATATAAGGGCATATGCTAAGGGCAGAGAACTCGACAAAAGCGGAATACTTGTTGATTTCAGTATCTTTAAGAAAGCCCTCAAGGAAATTCTGGATCCGATAGACCATGTAAACCTTAACGACCTTCCTGCTTTTTCCGACAATAACCCCAGTGCTGAAAAAATTGCAAAATATATTTTCGAAAAATTAACAGAAAAACTCCCCTCCGTTTCCATATCGAAGGTTGAGGTGTTTGAGACCGAAAAAAACATGGCGTGTTATCGCCCCTTACGGGATTAATAGAATTATTAGTTCCTGTCTATTTTCTGCTGAGAAGGTCAATTATATATACTTCAATATACTGTTTCAGATATTCTTTCTTTTTAATTTTATCGAAGGCATCGTTTTTGTGGAGCAAATTCGCCAGTTCCTTGATTTTCTCTTTATCCGGGGCCTTATGTGTGTGGTGTCTCAGCATGGTTCGCAAGAAATCACGAATCATGGAATTAACATCCTCTACAAGATCTTCCCTCCTGACAGGATCATAAAGGGGATTCCATCTTTCGATAAGGAATTCCAGTTCGTGTGAAATATTTTTTTCTTTTCCAATAAACTGAACCTTAAGGTCATAGATAGCTTTTCTGTACTCTGCCAATCGGGATTGATGACTCCGGGTCTTTGAGGCATCATCCGATGGCGGATCGTCCGTAGAGGAAGGGGGGGTGTCCGGTTTCTTTAATTTTACTGCTCCTGGTTTCTTCCTGCTGCCATCCGGCTTCTTTTTTTCTTTTTCCCGCTGTCTTATTTTCTCCCTTTCCTTTATTCCTTTCAGCAGCCTCAAAACAAAGAAGACAACCCTGCTGATTATGGGAATCGCCTCCCAGAGCGGTAAATGAAGTTTTGCTTCCGCCATGATCCTGTCTCTTTTCAGTCCAAAAATCTCATTTAAAGGAATCAGGGATTTATTTTTTTGATCAAACAATTTGAGAATTTCCGACGCAGTTCTTTTGTCCTTTTCGTCTGCATGAAGCAGAAAAAGTAGATTATAATTTAAAATAGCCTGTAAAAGGGGGTCCTCTTTCTCGAGATGTTTTTTCAACTCTGCAAGAAAGGCCTCATCATTCTTCATCCCACTGGACGTTCTATATTCCTTAAGCTCTCTAATCCACTTCTGCAGGTAATATTGGTTATATTCTACTGAGGCCGTTTTTATTTTTTTTATACATATAAAAAGGAAGACCTCGCTATGAATATAGTATTCTTTTTTATCGGAGGTTTTCAGCTTTATAATCTCAGGAAGCCTCTTTCCTTCTGAAGCCCTTATTCTTTCATTAAGAAATTTATGGAGGCCCTCTTTTGAATATTTTTTTATCAGAGGGATGCCCCTGGAATCTTTCAGCTCGTAAAGATCGGATAACGAAAAAAAATAGGGATGTTTATGTATTGATAAATCGAGGGTTCTAAGAGCAGTCCGGGATTCCTTTTGCTTTTGAACGAGGCCTTTAAAATAGCCGTTGTAAAGACCCAGCAAATAACCCGCCTGACAATATCCGTTTTCATCCTGGAGTTTTGTGTCTTTCTTGTGATATTCCTGAATAACGGATATCCCAAGATGTGCCCAGAAGGCAAAAGAGAATTCCCCGGCATCCTTCATCTCGCTAATAACCTTTCCAGGGCGTATCAAGATATTGTTGAACATATCCCTTAAGGACTGTTCCTTCTGACGGAATATTCCAAGGAGTTTGTGGTACATATAATGGGAATTATTACCATTGTCCAGATATATCCTGATTTTATGCATAGAATAAGAAAGGAGTTTTTCGGAAAGTAAACTGGATGTTATTATCATACTCTCAATATTTTCAGGAAAAACAAGACGGAATATTTTACTGTCTTCGGGTGTAATTTTCCCCAGCTCTTTTATAAAATCAAGCTTTGTATTAATTACAGTTATTAAATTGCCGGGAAGGGTTATCCCGAGACTCTTTTCCGTTGGAAATGGTGTTTCAGACTTACTTTCAATAAGTTTATAAGCATCTTTTATTACATTCAGATAATATTCGGGAAAATATATACTCTCTATTTCACCAACTTCAAGGCGTAGAAAGCATTTTTCCTTTTTTGCCAGCTCTTTCAGGTTTTGTTTTAATATTCCAGAGGTATTCTTTCTGACTCTACTATATTCGGGATTATTTATCTTGTGTTTTTCAAGCCATCTCTCAAAAAAAGATAGAAAACCGGCAAAATCGATATCCGGGCTTTTTTTTGTTTGAGAATATTTTTGCAGAAGAATATAAGAATCCTTCACATAGACCATTTTACAAGACTCCCTGAAAGATTAATTCCTGATACTTAGTTATTTATCGCCTGAAAAGCCCGACAGCTTTACACCCATAGATACCCCCTCACAAAACCATCCTGCCTCCATAAAAATATCCGCAATCATAGATCAACTCTATACAGCCCCATATTATTTAATACTATCATCAACCCCATATAAACAACATACAGGGAAAGTAGAATAAAACCCTTCCATTTCTGGAGTTTATGCCCCATCCGTGCGAGTAGAAGCATTGTAAGTACAACAACTATCATTGAAGGAAACATAAAAAGGATTTCATTAATTTTTACCTTAATGGGATTGGCTATTGAAGCTGCCCCGATTATCCAGAGTATATTCAGGATATCCGCCCCTATAATATCACCAAAAGCGAGATCCCCGTGTCCCTTTCTGGCCGCAGAGATACAGGTAGCTATTTCAGGCAGGGATGTTCCAAAGGCAATAACGGTAAGACCGATAATTATCTCTGGAACATGAAAAATAACAGCAATATTTTTAGCAGATGATAGAAGAAAATTGCTGGCTATAAGAACCCCTGCAACTCCCGCTATAAAAAAAAGGATCAATTTCCTGATGGACTTTCCCCCGGCAGATTCAAGATCGGTATCTTTTTCAAACGAAGGGGTTTCGCCCGAGGCTTTTCTTTTCTTTTCGGTTCTGTAAACAACAAAAAGATAGATAAAGAGAATAAGAATAAGAACTGCCCCCTCCCATCTTTCAAAAATACCATTCAGACAGAGGATGAAAGCAAGGATGTCTATTCCGATTAGAAAAAAGCCGGAATTCCGCAGTATTTTTGAATCAATAGTAATGACGGTGGGGGCTACCAGAATCCCGAGGCCGAGTGCAACGGCATCATCAACAATTACCGAACCAACCGCATTACCCAGGGATATTTCAGTATTACCGCTTAATGCGGCCATAACCGAAACGGTAAATTCGGGGGCAGTTGTGGCAAAACCGACAAGAACAATTCCAATGACAATTTTCGGAATATTGAGCTTAAAGGCTATCCCTACAGCCCCGTCGACAAGAAAACCTGACGCTTTAATTAAAACTGCAAAACTTACTATCAAAATACCAAGATTGACAAGAATATTGTCAGGCAACACCAGCATACTTCCTCCGGATACCATAATATAGTAATTTGAGAGATTTTAAAAGACAGGCACACTCGATGAGCATAATATTTTTATTCCTCTTCAACAGGGTAAAGATAATCTCCATCGTCAATACTCCTGAAGATTATTCCGCTGTTGTTCTCTCCTGCGTAAAAAGATTCCGTAAGGGGGATTTTCCCGCCGCCCCCGGGAAGATCGAGGGCATATACAGGCATTGCAATTCCCGACAGCTTTTTTCTTATACTTTTCATAAGTTTCAGCCCCCTCTTTATGGAAACTCTCAAATGAGCGGTTCCTGCCGCCAGATCCGGCTGGAAAATATAATAGGGTTTTACACCATTTTGAACAAGTTTATGGAAAAGATCTTCGAGTATGTTTTCATCATCATTTATACCTTTTAACAGAACAGACTGATTTAGCACAGGAATACCCGAACCAATTATCATTCTTATCGCTCTTTTGCTTTCAAGTGTCAGCTCTGCCGGATGATTAAATTGAGTTATCAACCAAACGGGGAAATTGGCTTTTAAGATTGAAAGCAGAGCCTCTGTTATCCGCCGGGGCATAACTACGGGGATACGGCTGCCTATTCGTATTGTTATTTCCCTGCGTGCTTCCCTTACTCCATTGATAATTTTTCCAAGTTTTTTGTTATCGAGGATCAAGGGGTCCCCTCCTGTAATCAAAACC
>CAZEKV010000013.1:0-24827 GCA_964512945.1 uncultured Spirochaetales bacterium
AGCATTTCACATCTACCATTATATGATCATCATAGATAACTTTTGATCCAATAACTTCATATGTAAGATTATTTAAACCACATTTACAAGTGTCAATAAATCCCTCTTGAACTTGTGTTATAAGTTTTTTTTCGTTTTTCTTAATTAATTCACTTTTATCAGATTCTATAGTATACCCCTCCTCAATATGCGGAAGACTTTTTATTCTGCCGGATCTACGAAAAGGTAAATCACTCTTTACTATTTTTCCAATATTTTCTTTGCGAATCTCACATCCAAATAGTTTTCCATTATTTCCATAAGTACTGCTGTCCCTGACCCATCCATGGGATGTATTATTAAAAGCATAAAGTAATATTATACTTTTATCTTTAGAATTAATATTATTGTTTACAATTTCATTAATTATTTCATCAGATGATCTGGATCTATTCCAGAATACTACTCGAGCTATTGCACCTTTAAAATAGTTATGAGTTAATTGTTTATTAAAAAATAAATTCATAAAAGGAGTATTGCGGCTGCCAATAAAATATGGATCATCTTCAAAATCAAATAAAGGATTTTCAAGCAGTTTTTCTGCATTAGTCCCTGTTATTTTACCAATATTGTTATTTTCTCCAAAAGAAAAAAGGATATCTGATTCCGCAGGTATTCCATTTAAATAAAATCGAATAATTTTTTTATCCATATCAACATCTAATGTTAGATAAGTCCATAAATATTTATATCGTTTAAACCATGATTCATAAACAATATCCAATTTGTTTGTAACAATCGCATTATAAGATCCGGTGTTACTATATACCAGGTAATCTGCTCCTCCACGTGATAGTAAGGGTATATTAATATATTGACTATCTTTGTCTGATTGCAAATGATGGGGTATCTTTGAAGAGTATTCTGTTTTAACCAGCATTGAAATTGAAAAACTATTATTTGTAAGCGCTTTTAAAGATTGTGACGCTGGAATTTTTATACCGCTGTTTCTGCCATTAAAATATATGATCTTAGTATTTGTCATACTGTTATCAAGATATTGCACATTAGTTAATTGTTTTTGTCTACATCTCCAGAATAAGTCATCATCTTCAGCACCCCAACCCCAGTATTCATTAGAGTATCCATTTACCAGCTCAAATTGTTCTTTTGTAAAAAGGACACAACCTCCAAAATTTTCAGCATAGGGAAGCTTGTAGTCAAATTTATCGATTTGAGTAGTTATATGAACAGGATATTTATCGGGATAACTATAATCACATTCATCATCCTCAGGAATCAAATCTATATCATGAAAGGCAAAATAATCAAAGCCTTCTTTTTTGGCGATATCAAATGCAATATTTTTAATTTTTCCACGATTAAATTCTTTGTTGTCAGCTTGATGGCAAATGAAAAACTTATGGTCAATTCCCTTTTCCTTTAAATAGTTACTCATAAATGGTACAAAAGTTTCTAAATGACCCTCTCTATTCCTATATGGAACACAAACGGCCAGTTTTTTTTCCTGAGTATGGTTATTAGTAATATCTGTTTTCTCTCTCATATATTTCATCCTTGTAATCTTATATATATTATCCACCGGCACTTGAATAACGGCTTAATATTTTATGCCAAAAAAATAATGACAGAATAAAGAAAAGAAAGCATGCGATAATTGAAAATGCTAATCCATCTATATTACGATTAAGAAGAATTGAAGCAGGAAAAAATCCTGTTATAGCAATAGGAATTATGAAAGTAATAAGACTTTGTAATCCCTTTGGAAAGATAGAAATAGGGTATCCTCCGAAAGTACTAACACTTGTATATAATTCGATAATACGATCATTTCCCTGCCATATGAATAAACTTCCAGACATAAATAATGAAAATGAAAATAAAGTCATAATTGATAAAATAAATAATAAGACAAAGCAAAACCATTGAACCGCTTCAGGCTGAGGAAGATGAAGCATTGCAAAAATAAATACTAATAATCCAGCAAAAAAATTACCGGAAGAATCAATATCAAAACCTGTAACAATACTCATAATAAGAATTGACCTGGGCTTGATTAATAAAAGATCAAAGGTCCCGCTTTGTATCCTATAAAGGATATTCCAGATAATTCCAAAAAATAAAGAAAACACTATACCTTGAGACATCATAAAAACACCAGACAGAAGCAAGATTTCATAAAGTCCCCATCCGGGTATTTCAGCACCATTATGATAGATTAAAATCATTACAAACGGTGAAACAATATCGAATATGATTATCACAAAAATACTAAAGATAAAATCAAAACGATAAGCTATGCGGGATTTAACCGCAAGACCAAGGCTTCTAACGCAAACTGAAAATAAAGATGTCATACACCTACTCCAGTAAAACGCTTTATTGATACTTTCCATAATATGTATGTTAATACAAATAATAAAAATATATAAATCCCCTGCATCCCGACAATGGAAGGGATAGACATAGATATGCCGGCAAGTTCATATGAGCCGATAAAAACTCTTGTTGGGACATAAGTAATAAACTGAAATGGAAGAAAAAAGAGTATTTTTTGAATAAATGAAGGGAAAAAGACAAGAGGAAGATAGGCTCCTGCCAATAAATCTCTAAATAGGCTGAAAAATGTGCTTATTCCCTGGGTTCTGACAATCCAGAAACCAATTATCCCTACACAAAAGTTTATTTGAAACATAATGATGAAACTAAAAAAAATGGATAAAATAGTCCATAATAGATTTGAAGGAATAATATTTATCTGAAAGACAATAGCAATAATGAAGGCAACTGGCAGGGCTTCAAGAAAAAAAGCAAGTGATCTCTGTCCCAATTTTCGATAAAAAGCATATAGTTTATAGCTAATTGGCTTTATTAAAAAAACAACGAAATTTCCGGAAGTTATTTTATCCTGTAACTCTACATTAACAGAATCCCATATTAGATATCCAATTATAAGAGAGCAGCCATAGTATGTAAGCAGATCAGTAAAAGACATGTTATTGATTACTTCTTTTTTTGTATAAATTGCTGTCCAGATAAAATATTGAATAATAAATCCTAATGGTCCCGAGAGAACAGAAAAAAGAAGAGATGATCTATATGCTGAAGTTTCCTTGAGAGATATTAAGAAAATTGATTTAAATATACGAATTTCTTTGAGAAGCGGATTCAAATTTAACTCCTAACAACCGATAGATAATTGGATTTGATATCAAGAATATGTTCTTCCCAGCTGGCTCCCTCAGGAACAATTTTGATGGTAAAATAGTACCCATACCCGTGTTTAAGAGGTTTTTCAATATTTATTTTAATATCTATTTCCCCCGCCCCTTCTGCTAAAGTTAGTCTTCCCTGCCCATGCCACTTACTATATTCAAACAAATCTGCCAGAACATCATATGTTTTTGTAAAATTATAGGATATTCTCAATTTACAACTGTCCTGTATTCTCAGAGAATCTGGAATTTTAATTATTGAGACTGTATCTGTTTTTTTTGATATCTTTGAATTTATTGAAATTGGATTATTACTAAATCCGCCAAGTTTTCCATAATAAGAGACTTTTTTCTCACCAAACATATCATAAAGGAATAGTGGATAGCGATCCTGAAGTTTTCCTGCTTTTTGGGCTGATATTAAAAGACTTGCTTTACGCATATTAAATGGAACCATTCTGATTAGTGTAGCTGGAAGGGTCAATAAAAATCCTCCTATATATGCTAATATTCGAGTTATAAGCTGATCCGATTTAATCCAGTCAAAGGAAATAAGTGTAAAAATAAAAAAGCCGCCGGCTTCATAAAGTTTAATAATCTCATTTGGAGTATACTCACGATTATGCCTGTCCCCAAAGCTGCATGTAAAAGAAGACCAGGAATAGGGATGACCTCCAAAAAGAATTTTTATAACGCCATATCGTGAAAGAACGTTGGGAGTTGTCATGCAAAATATCCCCTTGTTTTTTAGAATACGATTACCTTCGGATATTATATTCATAGGATCTCCTGCAAGGTGCTCTAAAAGTTCACAGCAAATTATACAATCCGCATATTCCGCTGGAAGCGGATAAATATCCATCTCAGCATCGCACTCTACAATCTTTAGATTTATTTCATTAAGTATTTTATGTTTTTCATATTCTTCAATAAAGGTTCCTCCTGGACGACAAATTATTGTAATATTTTTATATCCAAGTATTTCCTGGTATATTGGAAGCCAGAATACCGTTCCTCCAATATCCAGAATTGTAGAATCTTTATTTAGAGCACATGGGATATTGGATGCTGTGAATGAAAATCGACGCACTGAATCTTCATTCAATTCTTTATCAAGACGTTCACTATGCCCCTTAAACCGTTTAAAAATATCTCTAACCTCTCTGGCGGTAACCCGTTTATAAGTTTTACCAGGGATTCTCTTATCAATCTTTTTTGTTCTCATATTTTCATCCTTTCCAAAATATTAACAAATCTTTTTAGCATCTAAAAAACACCTTCAATCCTGTGGGAATTTCTTTTTTCGCTTTTTCAATAATTGAAGATAATCTCTTATAAGCATAATTATCCGGATCAGAAATATTAATTTCTTTGAAGGCTTTCTCGGAGTATGTCCCCCAGTTACTAATTTTTGTAAATGTTATCTCATCCGCACAAAATTCCCGGGCTATCTTTATTAGCAGGGGAATTTCAGTAAAATTATTTTTTTGAATTATACAATCTATATTTAGCCTGGAAATCCTTTTTTCTTTTCTAAGTAATGAAATATAATCCATATTTTCCATTAGTGTTATAAAAGATGAACCATATCTATTTTTCTCATAAGTAGCTGCGGTCCCTCCATCAATGGAAATAAATGCATCAATACAATACTGTCCTATACTTTTTTCTATTTTCATCCAGAGATCTTTTTTCCAAAAGATTGCATTTGTCTGGAAAATAACTTTCTCTAATTTTGGGAATTTATTTGCAGGAAAATTAATCAGCCAATTTCTATAAGAGGAAGTAGCAAAGGGATCTCCCATTGCCGCAATATAAATTGTTTTAATATTTCCTCCAATTTCTTCGATTTCAAAAAGTATTTTCTTTTTAATATCTTTTGAATATTTTTGAAGGGAATCAATAGAACATGATTTACATCGCAGATTACATTCAGCATCAAAAGCAAAGTCTATTCGATCAGGAAGTCTTTCCCAGACTGTTTTACGACCTTCTATATAGTCCAGTATTTCTAAATCATTTTTGATTAGATAATTACGTGATTTAAAAAACTCACATGTAATAGGTAAGTTTGTGCATTCATCGGTATTGCAAAAATTATAGGAGTCATCTTTTATTGTATATCTAATATTCTGAAAAGCTTTGCCAAACCATATTTTTTTTAAAATACGCCGACCTATTCCAACAGGTTTTTCTCTCCAGTCAAGCCAGCAACAGGGGGCTACGCCTTCATGATCTACTCGTAAGAGAGTAAAAGGAAGAATACAAAAATAATTTTTGAACTGTTTTCCTGTATCTAAAAACGTTTCTTTATCTGATTGTTCAGAATAAGTTTCTATATCGTCATTACCATACGGAACCTGTATATTTCCAATAGATAAGTCCAGGATTTCAAGTATATCAGAATTATTAGTATTAAAATCAAATGTAAAATTTATACTATCAATTCTGGTACTTAATTGTTCACGTTGGCTCTTTTCAGGTTTGATAAAATTTTCAGATTTAATTATAACGGTTTTCCAGTTTGTGGATGGGGAAAGATTTATCTGAAAGATATCTCCATATTCACTATGGCCTGTTTCCAGAATATTCAATAGTATTGGCAGACCATTTTTTGATCTATAAGTGATCTTTAGTGAGCTAAACTCCTCAGGTTCTATATTAAAAGACTCAAGTTCTAAAGCAAGGCATACCCATGGGAAACTTTCTCTATTTTTCGTTCCCAGAGTTAATTCAACAGCAACAACTGTTTGATTTTCAATAATTGTTCTCGGAGAATAATCAAAGAGTCGATACGAAGAACCTATTTTATCTTTGTAAACAGCCCATTTATTGATAGAAACAAAATTTCTATTTTTCATGAAATACTCCATTAAAATGCAAATTCGATTTTAATATGATTTTTTTGATTTTTTATTAGATCAATAATCTCTTTTACATCTTCATACTGCTGATGTTTCGGGTTGAGTACATCAACCCGGGCAAAAGCCGATTCATCATATGTTCCCCAATTAGTAATCCTTGAAAAAGACACTTCATCAGATAAAAATTTTTTGGCCATATCAATAATTAATGGTATTTCTCTAAAGTTATTCTGCTGAATGACACAGTCAAAGGAAAGATAATCAATTTCACCTTTTTTACGATAGAACGAGATGGAATCAAGATTATCAATAAGTTTTGAATAATCAGCTCCTCCGCGATTTTCTTCATAAATTTCCTTTGTTGCACCGTCAATGGAAATTCGTGCTTCTACAAAAACCGTTTTTATAATTGGTGGAAGCTGGTTCCATAATTCTTTTGTCCACATAATTCCATTTGTTTGAAAAATAATCCTTTTAAGTCTCTTAAATTTATTAGCAGGAAATGATTTTAGCCAATTTCTGTAAGATGGGGTTCCAAAGGGATCCCCCATTCCTGTTAAATAGAGGATTTCTACATTTTCACCAATTTTTTCAATTTCATCAAAAATAACTTCCTTAACCCGGGATGTATAACGGGGGAGGGTCTTCTGGTCACATGATTTACACGAAAGATTGCAGACAGTGTCAAAGGCTACTTCGAGACGTATTAGCTCATTTGAAATTCTTTTATTCCGCCCCTTTAAATACTGGTATACATCAGGATTAATTGTTTCAATTTCTTCTAATGTATGAAAATGTCTTTTAAAAACATCACTTTTACTACAATTTGATATATTACAATATGAAAAACTTCTATTTTTTATACTTTCTCTAACAAAATTAAATTTTTTGCTCTCCCAGACTTCTTTAAGGTTAAAACCCCCCGCAGGTACTGCTTTCTTTTGATATTCAACCCAGCAGCACGGTGTAAATTTATCAGGGTCTATTCTAAGATTAAAAAATGGATATAAACAATATAATTTATCTCCACTACTTGAATACATTGCTTTTGCCTTTTCAGATTCCTGACGAAGACTCTTTAAACGTGTAAATAATATCTGGAAAAAAACCATCTGTTTCTTTAGAAAAAATAATAGAGGATTTTTATATAGATAATTAATCGGCTCTCTGGATTTTGAATCAACAAGGGAAGCATGATAAAAACCATTGAAAACAAATTCTTTGATAAATATAAATTCAGAACAAGAATTTTTCGGCATATTAAACTGAAAACAGATTCCTGACAGGCAGGACAGATCTGATTTTTTAATAGAGGTGTTTAATGGCGGTTTTCTATCTTTCATAAAAAGTGTAACAGTCTTCCATTGTTTAACAGCAGGAAGTTTGAAATAAGAAAGATTTTCCGGATTGTCTTCACCTTTATCCTGAAAGTATAAATTAAGAGGAAATTTCCCATCTGTCTTATATGTTAATCGAATACTTTGACATTTTGAAAGACTAAAATATGAAGTATCCTTTTCAAAATTAAGTAAAAAAAGAAGAGTGACCCATGGATCATAAGCATTTGTAGTTTTTATCTTAAAAACTTTAGCTCCAATAACAACATTACCATTTTCATCAAGTGTTTTTAAACTGCTATCCAGATATTCATACCCTGAGCCGTACTCATCAGCACAAATAATCCAGGTATTAAGATCAACAAGATTTGTTTTACTCACAATTATGATTCCTGTGCATTGAAATATTTTAGCATTCTACATTAATAATAGAATGTTGTTTATAAATTGTTTCTTTACCAACCAACTTATAGGCTAAATTATTGAGTCCATTACTGTCTGTGTTAAAAAGACCTCGCTGGACCTGGTTTTTAAAAAAGACTTCATTTTTATATGTATTTTCACTGTAATTATAATTAAAGTTATATCCCTCAGGTTTATGGATAAGAGATTTAAATCGTGCTTTTCTTCTATGCGGGACTGCTGTTTTATATATTGGTCCAATATTTTGAATATCAACATGTCCATTAAAAATTTGACCATGATTTTTATTTCCACTCATATCTATTACTGAATTATTTTCAATTTTTGAAAAATCATAGTTTAGAATAAGATTTTTCGATGGTATTATAAATTCTTTACTATTAAACAATTCATTTACTTCATTTGCAGAAAAAGCCCTGCTCCAAAAACAAATATGGGCTATATCTCCTTTAAAGAATTGAAGGTTAAGTTTTAATGGATCATGCTGTAAAGTATCCATCCTGGCTCCGATAAAAATCGGAGAGGAACTATAACCAAATACTTCATTTTTGTAAAAAGAAGGAGATTTTAAGCATTCTTCATTATACTTTCCTGGTTCATCTCCATTGAGAAAAAAACTTATCTTCTTTTTATCTGTATCCACACTCAGGAGAATCCAGGTCCATTGTTCCTGATACCGCTTCTTCCACAGCTCATGATACTCATTTGAGTTTTCTGTAAGAATACCGCTGAAAGCTGTAGTATTGCTGTAAGATATAAAATCTATATTATCTTTACATATTATCGGAACTTCACATAATGGATCATCTGGTTTGCTGAACAAATGAACGGGAAAATCTTTGCGAAAGTCCACTTTAGTAAGAAAAAGCATTGAAAAACTGGACCTGGTTAAATTATCAATAGCAGAACTCTGTTTTATTTTTATATAGGAATTAATGCCGTTAAAATGCAATACAGATTTCTTTTTCATCTCCATCTTCAATTTTTCCCGATTTGCCAGACCTTTAGCCCTGCATCGCCAAAAAAGGTCATCATCTTCCTCTCCCCACCCCCAGTAATCATTATAATACCCATTAACTTTTTCAAATTGTTCTTTTGTAAAAAGAACACAACTTCCAAAGAAATCGATTGTAGGAAGTTGGAAATTAAATTTTTCCACATCTGTAGAAATAAGTACAGGATATTTTTCCGGATAGCTGTAATCACAATCAGTGTCTTCTGGTATCAAATCAATATCATGAAAGGCAAAATAATCATATCCTTCTTTTCTGGCTATATCAAAGGCAATGTTCTTGATTTTTCCCCGATTAAATTCTTTTTTATCTGTCTGGTTACAAATAAAAACCTTATGATCTATACCCTTCTTTGAAAGATAAGATGTTATATAAGGTACAAATATGTCCAGATGTTCCTTCCTGTCTCGATAAGGCACACAGATTGCTAATTTTTTTTTATTCATACATCCACCTGCTAAAAACTCACCTTCGCCTGTACGCTTAAAAAGGCATAACAACTTTTTATAGCAATATTTTACTTATATCTCTTTTCTTATACTTATTACATTGTAATCTGTTTTAATTATTCATCTTCCTAACTGAAACAAAAAGGTATTTATCAAACTTGTTAGTAATATAATAGCCTAAACCCTGGAACATATTACCATAAAGAAAGAAAAATACAATAGGATAATAGCCTATTATAACTCAAAAATATGCAAAGAAAACCAGATATAGGCGATATGAGCTATACCCTCTTCCTTATTTATGGTAGAATCAGTGGAAGGGTGCCGTTACATTACTATCCCAATAGTAATACTGCTTTATAGCTTTATCCAATACTTTAATTGAAAAGGAGTAGCTTTTTGAAATTAATTAGTAGTTCTTTACCGAATGGCTATGTAGTAACGAGTATTGATAAATCAGAAACTATATTGGATGAGATATGGCAGAATCATTTTTATGATCGACATTTTGCTATAAAACCAGGTATGATAGTGTTTGACCTGGGTGCCAACCTTGGTTTTTTTTCGCTTTATGCCGCATCTATGGGAGCTTCTGTTTATAGTTTTGAACCGGAAAAAGAGAATTTTAATCTTCTAAAGCATAATATAAATCAAAACAATCTATCAGATAAAATATTTCCATATAATTTAGCTATTGCGAAAGATAGAAAAATGATGGATCTTTACCTCCAAGATTATGATAAACAATTTGCTTCAGGGATGGTAACATCTTCTATTGAGCTGGCAAAGTCATTTAGCAATGAGAGTTATTTAACTCAAAGTGTATCCTGTATAAGTTTTTCTGAGGCAATGACCCGAACAGGCTGTGATACTATCGATCTGCTAAAAATAGATTGTGAGGGAAGCGAGTTTGAAATCCTTGAAAGTGCCGAACCTGAAGAATATGTTAAAATAAAAAATATTGTTATGGAAACCCATAATGCATATTCTGAAAAGGAATTGTTTTATTTAGTCAAAAAATTGGGTTTTGATATTATATCTTATGAAAAACGCGGAGGAGTTTATCAAACAGGATATCTTTTTGCTGCTAATTCACTCTATACAAAAAATCCTCCAGAATTAGCTCCAATTCTAATAACAAGCACACCTGATTTTGGAATTGTCGGCAGAGAAATAAAAATTGATATTTCTAAAAGTTTTTCTGCTAATTCATCAGATCAGGATCTATTTGTAACCTGGAGTATCGAAGGAAATATTTTAGAAAAACATGATTTAGTATTAATCCATATATTTGAAAATTCTGGATTTTTTGCTATTAAAATAAAGATTTCTGATGGAGATCTTGAAACAGAAAATATTATTCGATTATGGATTTTTAATGCGTCTTATTTTTCAATAAAAAATCCAAAAAAATTATCTATGGATAAATATAAAAATCTCTTTAATATTAGCAGACCGGAATTCTTTACTATTAAAAAGGATCTTTTCCCGGATTATTGGCTTCCTAAAAGCCTTGTTTACGGGATAAAAATTCCGCACCCCTGTGATCCGAATATTACTATAAGTTTCAATGGCTCAAAAACAAAGCTTTCAAAACCTTATACCCAATTCAGGATTGATGAATTTTGTAGGAGTACTGATTTTAATCTGGAAGTTATTCCTTCGCGGCCGCAAGAAATTATGATTGAATGGTGGATAGACAATAATGAACCTGAACAAATAGAACTGAAGGCTAAAAAAGAAGAGGATGGTAATATTGTTCAATTGAATCTACAGAATGAATCAAAAGTTTGTTCGATTAACACGTGTCAACAATTTCTTCTACCTTATAATTATCTCCCTACAAATTGGAATCCTGATCTCATAGTGATTGGTGTGGAAATAATGAATTATGATATTTCCGGCAGTATCAAAATTCTGGATAAAACTTATACTTTTCCACTGCACTGGATTGAAATGAGAGTAGATCGGAATAACATAAAGGATGATTTACTTTTTGAAATATTCCTGGATTCGGGTACTACCAGGGTAAAAATTAACTGGTGGACTGATGAGTTACCAAAAGGGTCGAAAAATCTAAAAAAATTCTCACTTGTTAATTCTGATGGAGAAAAACTTTTTTGTATATACCCTTTCAGCACCCTTACAGTTACAGCCTATGGTTTAACTTCCTGCTGCTGGATGAAAGGAAACACTTATGTTCCTATAAATGGGAAATCATTTCTTGAAGTATTCAGAGGATCGGAATTCACAAAATACCAGGAAAGCCTGAAAAATGAAACATACCGCTATTGCAGATTAAAAGATTGTGAAGAATTAAACGGCGACAGAATGAATTGTTTTACAATTAAACAGCTTCGTGTTTTGTTTCCAGATATAGCTGATTATATAGAAGGCAGAACTAAGGTTTTCAAGGGTTATCCTCATATGATTTCTATGGCATATGATAATAATTGCAATCTTTCCTGTCCTACATGTTCAAGAAAAAATCAACCTTCAATATCTACAGATGAAAAAGAAAGATACTTAAAAGAAATTGAAAAAATGGGTAAAAATTTAAAAATACTCTTTTTAGCTGGGATGGGAGACCCTTTTGGAACAATTCATTACCGTAAATGGATGTTTAACTTTCAGAAAAAATATTTTCCCAACCTAGAAAATATAATCATATTAACGAATGGAATGTTATGGACACCTGAAATTTGGGAAAAAGTATCTGAAGATTTTAAATCTTTTCCTATAGAAGCTATGCTCTCAATAGATGGAGCATCTAAAGAAACTTTTGAAGAAAATCGAAAAGGCGGTAATTTTGAAATTTTCTTAAAAAACCTTGAATTTATTTCCAGTTTGAAAAAAAACAAAGCCATAACTATAATAAAATTATTCTTTGTTGTTCAGAATAATAATTATGAAGAAATACCTGCCATGATAGAGCTGGCTCGAAAATATTCATGCAATTCCATTACCTTTCGAGATCTTGAAAATTGGGGAAATTTTAAACCAAAAGAATTTGACATACGAAATGTAACGAATAAAAAACATAAAAATTACAAAAATTACTTGAAAATTATTAATAGTAAAAATGTTGTGAATGCCGAAGGAATTCGGGTAGAATTTGTGTAATAATGGACGGAACATTTATTATGATTAAAAAACTGGCAGTTTGTGTTCCCTATAGAAATAGAGAAGAACATTTAAGGATTTTTGTTCCTTACCTGAGTAACTTTCTTGAGGCAAAGGGAATACAACATAAAATCTTTATTTGCAATCAGGTTGATAATAAAAAATTTAATCGTGGAAAGACAAAGAATATTGCATTTAATGAGGCGAAAAAGGAAGGCTTTGATTATTTTGCATTTCATGATATTGATCTTCTTCCAGAAGAAAATTCATGTGATTACAGTTACCCTGAAGCCTGTCCTGTTCATCTATCTTCACAAATAGATGAATTTAATTATAAGTTACCCTACCCAGAAAATTTTGGCGGGGTTGTTTTATTTTCAAGGGAACAATTTGAAAAAGTTAATGGTTATTATAATGATTACTGGGAATGGGGTGCTGAAGATGATGATTTATTCTGGAGATGTAAACAAAAAGGTCTTATTGATATTAAATATTTAGAAGGTGAAATTAAAAACTGTTCAAAAATAAGTTTTAATGGAAAAAATAATAAAATAATAATACCCTGTACGCCGTCTCTCCAGAAATTAACAAATGGCAGTTTCTCTTTTTCTGTGCTTGTAAAAACTGGAAAAAAATCTGACTTTCCAATGTATCTTCAAAGTAAACCAAACTGTATCAATGTAGATATGCCAATTTTATCAAGATGCAAATCTGATTTTTTGGCATACAACAATTCATCCACATATAATGGCATTATTAATAATTACAAAGAAGAGGTCTCTGAATTA
Source organism: uncultured Spirochaetales bacterium (assembly GCA_964512945.1). Lineage (GTDB taxonomy): Bacteria > Spirochaetota > Spirochaetia > CAZEKV01 > CAZEKV01 > CAZEKV01. The sequence goes on from CAZEKV010000013.1 coordinate 13,213, forward strand.
TGGGTTACACGAAGTCAGAATTTGTGGACTTATCTCACTTTAACAGTTGATTCAAAGAAAAAGGAAGTTAGTTTCTATGTAAATGGAAATAATTCCAGTTCACTAAAAAGTTTAATATGCAGAGATAAAGATACATATTCGGGTACACTTTATGATTATAAAAATGTGCCATATCAAATTGGAGCCAGAAAAGGAAATTTTTTGAGCCGATTACTTCCAGGGAGAAAGACCCGTGATTTTTTTAAAGGAGAAGTCGCAAGAGTTTGTTTTTGGAAAAAAACTCTAAGTGCTGAAGATGTTCAGAAACTTCATAAAGAAAAAGAGATTAATTCTTCATTAGATGATCTTGTTTTATACTACGATTTTAAAAAAATCATCAATGGGATAATTAGTGATTTAAGCGGAAATAACAATCACGGAATTCTTAAAGGTGGGAAACTGGGAAATGAAGATATTAAAATTATCAAATCAGAATTGCCCTATAGACGCCAGGCTCGGTTTAAAAGCTTACCTCATAATGAAGAGGGTTATGCTATCCCCTCAAATAATAAAAAAAGTATAGCAAGAAATGAAAGAATTCTAGTAAGAAAGTTAAAGGAAGGAAAAATCAATATTGATAAGGAAGGATTAAATAATCTGAATTATGAATTGATTAGAAAACAAAATATTTTCGGCAGACATTCTATGCTGGATGTCAGATGCTGAAAAATGCCATTTGAAAATAGAAATATTCAGGAGAAAAAATGATATCAAAAGATCGAAAACATAGAATTTTAGCATTTAATTTATACCATGACTCAGGCATAGCATATATTGAAGATGGAAAACTTATTGCGTCTCTTGAGGGAGAAAAGGATTCCAGACCAAGATTTTATTCAGAAGCAACTTTGATTGATTTTGCAGATTTATATGCCCGATTAGAGAGAATTGCTCCTGTAAATCCTCAAGTTGTGGCCTGCCTTGGAGAATATTCAAAATGGAAATCCAGTCCCTATTCTGTTTACTATGGTATAGATCATCAGCATGAAAAAAAAGCTTCCTTTTTTGGTAAAGATGTAACAATGTTCTCAACTACGCATGAAAAAGCCCATATTTTTTGTTCATATGCTCTATCACCTTTTAGACAGGGCCGGCCTGTTTATGTTCTTACATATGAAGGTGGAATTGGTAAAATGTATAAAATTGATGAAAATCTAAATATAATAAATATGGGTACCATCATTAAACACTTAGGATATAAATATGAATTTCTTTTCATTCTTGCTGGTACATCAAAAGAGATCCATGCCAATAGTCCTGGTAAATCTATGGCCCTTGCTGCTTTTGCTAAAGAAAGAAATATTGAAAAATATAGAGAATCTATTTTGTGGCTCCTATATCAGAATAACGATTATGATATTTTTTTTTATCACTATAATGATCTAAAAGAAGAGTATTACCAAAAGTTTGGAGATATTCTTCCTTATAATAAAGGGGCTGAAAGTCAGCATTATAAAGAGTTTGCATATGCCTTCCAGGCAATTGTTTTTGAGGAATTCTATAAATTCGCAAAGTTGCATTGCACTGAAAAACTTCCTTTGCTAATTGGCGGCGGTTGTGGTTTGAATTGTGATTGGAATCAGTTGTGGAAGAAATCAGATCTTTTTTCAGATGTATTCGTACCGCCCTGTACCAATGATAGCGGTATTGCAATCGGAATTGGTGCTGAAGCTCAATATAAGTATACTGGAGAAGCAAAGCTTGAATGGACAGTTTATGCAGGTGAAAAATTTTTAAAGGATCAAGAAAGATTCCCCGGGTATAATGCTGTTCCATTGGATTATAAGAAAGTCGCAGAATTCCTTGCAAAAGATAAAATAATTGCCTGGGTTCAGGGAAGGTATGAGATAGGTCCCCGTGCATTATGTAATAGATCTCTTATAGCTTCAGCTGAGAAAAAAAGAATATGGGATAGATTAAATTTCATAAAACAGAGAGAAGAATATAGACCAATAGCTCCTGTTTGTATAGAGGAAAATACGAGCGACTATTTTTATTGGACAGGACCAAGTCCATATATGCTGTTTTTTCAAAATGTTAAGTCCAAAAAACTTAAAGCAGTTACTCATGTTGATAATTCAGCAAGGATTCAAACAGTTAGAGCAGATCAGAACTCTCAAATATACACTCTTCTTAGAGAAATGAAGGATCTAACTGGATATTCAGTACTTTGTAACACCTCCTTAAATTTTCACGGAAAGGGATTTATTAATAAATCCAGCGATCTTTATAACTATGCCAAAGACAGACGACTTGATGGTTTTGTAATTGAAGATATCTTTTATATGAGGGATGAACTTTCATCAATAAAATCAATTCCTGCTACATTTGAGGGAGACGAAATAATTATTGATGAAAAATCTTCTAAAATTATTACAGATAAAACCTTTACAGAAGGAGTAGAATGCCCTGTTACTCCGGTAAATGGGGACTATATCTGTATTTTAGAAATAAAACTAATTAAAACTATTATAAATTTAGATAAATTCGTGCGAATTGATTTGACAGCAGTAGTAGAAAAAGATACAGCACCCTGGGTAACAACAACAGGAGAGAGGCACAGTCTTTCTTTATGGATTGATTCAGAAAGCTCTAATAAGATTTCCAGAGACATCAGCTATGATGATATCATAGAGATACCTGGAGAAAATCTACTATTTATTAATATTAACATTGATTTTGATAAAGAAAAATATCCACAAGATTTTATCACATCTGTTGATAAGGTTACAAATTTTCGTTTTATGTACTTTTCGACAAAGGGAAAACCAGGAAAGATCGTAATAAAGGATTTTAAAATATACAACCAAATTTAATTTACGAGCAGGGGGTATTATAATGAATAGCATAAAAAGAAACCAACGATTTCCAAGTTCTGAAATTCCAGGAGGATTAGAAGCTAAAGAAACCCCGCAGTTTGTGACCTTTGGATTTGATGACAATAAATCACTATCTGAGTTAGAATGGATTTATGAATTTTCCAGTACTCGTAGGAATTATGACGGATCCCCTATTACTTTTTCTTTTTATAATAGCAATATTGATAAAGAGAATATTTTTATATGGAAAAAACTGAGTAACCAGGGACATGAAATTGGAAACCATTCTTTTTCCCATTGTCCTGGACATAAAACTTGCTGGGAAAAATCTCCAATTGAATATAGCTCTCTTATGGATACGGAAGATTGGATTGAGGAGATTTCTAAAACAGAAAATATTATAAAAAACAGCGGGCTTGAAAAAAATAAAATATTTGGATTCCGCACACCTTTTCTTTGTTATACTGATGATACTTTACAGGCAATAAATAAACTTGGATATGAATATGATTGCAGTATTGAAGAGGGGCATGAAGAAGATATGGATGGTTCTAATTATGTTTGGCCCTATACACTGGATTCAGGAAGTCCCGGTGATAGAGCTTTGTTCTCATACATTTCTGGTAGAAAACCTCTTGACAACTATCCGGGATTATGGGAATTACCTGTTTACTTACTGGTAATTCCAGATGATGATCTTTCTGAATTATATCAATTTAGAAAAGGTCTACAGCGAAAAATTGGTATTGTAAAGCCATACGTGCAAGAAAATAATTGGAAAATAACTGGATTTGATTATAATCTTTTTTATACTGATAATGGTGCCCCTCTTCTTGATTCAGATGAAGTTTTAGCAGTATGGAAATACAATTTGGATTTGAGGCTTTACGGGAATAAAGTTCCTTTAATGATAGGCGCCCACTCTCAAGAATATTACTCATCTGAGCGGCGTGGAATAATAGAAAGGTTCGTTGATCATGTTTTATCAATCCCGCAGGTTCAGATTAAAAATCAATATCAAATTTTAGAATGGATCAAATCTCCCACAGCGGTAAAGCCGACTAAAAAAAATTATAAGATGGTACAAAATTGTTAACAGACGGAATATGTCAACATAGATGACAAGATTTTTAGAATATGCATGTCAATGTTCACGACATTGACACCTATCATTATACTATTCAGTTACCGATATCTTATTTACAAAAAATACCCTCTTTTTTGATTTTATTTTTTTATCCAGATCTTTAACTTTCTGGTCACCCCAGCAAATATAGTAATTATCATACCATAAATCTATTTCACTACGTGAAAAACCTTTAATTTCTTCATTTTCAGTTAATGTTTCCAGATTAACCTTAGCCTTATCAGTTACAATCTTTCCATTTTTTATTTCAGTTAATCTTATAGCCTTTCCAACTACATAAAGTAAGGCAATATTATTCTTATTCATACTGACTTTAACTATCTCGTGAAGTTCATATGTTTTAAAATCACCAATTTTAATACTTGCATCCCATAGTTTTTCACCATCAAAATTAAATGCAGCAGCTACAGCATGAGTATACAACCATCCGTCAAAGACCAAAACTGAAAAGGTTGTTGTACCACAACTTCCACCACTGGTAGTACAAGTTTGCGAAGTATAAGTCGGATAATATCCCTCAGCTATCCAGATAAATTGATTATCTTTAATAATCAAATCATGATCCAAAAACTGATTTTGTATTTTAAATTCTTTCCCCCATTTCTTTTTTCTTTCTCTTTTCCTTTCCATCTTTTCTTGCCCTTTCTCTGATAAATAGGCAAAATAATTATTAAATGTATTAAAATTGTAATATTTTACATCAATGATGCTATAATTTTTATCTAATTGTGCAACATAGATTCCAGTAGTGTATGGACTGAATTTTACGCTATAGGAGCCCATCAAAATAGTTTTATCGGAGTTAAGATGATGAATTTTTGCAGTTACAAACGTTTTATTATCATCCTTTTGGGGATAGTTGATTGTTTTAATTAAATCCGTATTTTGATCAAAAAACGAAATACTAACCTTTTTTCCCACTTTATCGATCAATGATAATGAAGCAGTTTGATTTTTCTCATCTATTCTAAAACTATCAATCAGTTCTTTCTTCCTGTCACTAACAAAAGTAGTTTTTAAAGAGCCATCAAAAATATTGATTGTAGACAGCGTAATCTTCTGTTTTACAACGAGTATTTGCTGAGTAAGGGCAAGATAATATATCTTGTTGTTACTATATTGAAAATCTTGAAGTACAGCTTTCGGTAATAACTTTCCATCTATTCTTCTCTCCTTACCTGTATTTTTCTCAAAAGACAACAGAATAAATTTCCCATTTCTTTTATTCCTGAAAAATAGAATAATTTCATCATCGGTAGTACAACTGTCTTCGAAAGACAGTTTCCTGTCAAACAAATATCCTTTTTTCCAGATTCTGGTGAAATTTGTATCATATTTGGCAATAATTGTATTTTTCTTTATTTTTTTATTTCTTGATTTATTAACTCTCACAATAAGAAAACCATCTTTTTTTAATGGAATAAGTTTATTTTTAACCCAGGAACTATATTTTAATTCCAGGCGATCTGTCTGAAGAATCTCAGATGTTAAATTGAAAATAGTGAAAAACATAAAAACTAAAACTACTTTTATTCTCATAAGAACACTCCCTGAAGAAATCCTGTAAAAATGATAAATTTTAAAAAATTTCTATATTTATTGCTTTATTATATACTTTATTTAGAAAATTCATAACATTTTTTTATAAACATCAAAAAAATGACCTCCCCCACCATAGTTGCTACCTGCAGTTCTCAGGGATCGACTAAACTGGACAGGCCTGAAGAACAGAAAATCAAAAAAGGAGAAAGCGAGGCTCAATTATTATGATTTCTACAGAAAAAGTATTATTGATTCTGCATTTACAAAGGGTGTGGAAAATATTATAAAAAACAGGATTTTATTCCTCCGGGGGGAAGCCGAATGAATAAAACTAAAATCCATCATGGGCTCCCCCCAGATGAAAAAAGCGTACCCTAATTATCATTCTTTTTTACCGCGCAGTCAAATTTAACAATTTCAACAGTTGTTTTTTTTTACACAACAAATTTATTCTTCATGATATAATCTTGACTGATGTACTCCGAATTCCATGAAAACAGATTTATAATAGAATACAAAAAGGGATGGGCTACCCTTAGTGTCTTTCCTGTAAAAGAACAGGTTTATGTCGACGAGGTTGTCGCAAAAATGCGGCTTTTAAGGATTCCCCCTGTCAGAACGATTCGGATCAGGAAAATAATCGAAAAACGCTCGGGAAACCCCGAAAAACTCATTAAATGGGCGGCTGGAGAAAAGCTATCTGCCAGAATAGACATAGAAATCAGTAAAAATGATTTACTGGCGTTTATTACGATATCCCCCCCTCAGAAGGGGGGAGGACACCCTGAAATTGAAGATCTATATGAAATAATGAATAAAAATGGGATAGTTTCGGGGATCGATGAGGATGTTATAAAAAAAACAATTAAAAAACGGATATACAATCGGAAAATAAAAATAGCATCTGGTGAATATCCTGTTCCTGCCAATCCCCAGAAAATGAAATATTACTTCAACGTAGATGGCGGAAAGCCCTATTTAAAGATGAAATACGGCAAAATAAACCTCAAAGAACTCGACTTTATACATAACAGGAAAAAGGATGAACTCATTGCCGAGATTATTCCCCCGACAACGGGTAAGCCTGGATTTACCATAAAAGGAAAAATCCTATCCATCCCCCCTGCCCCCAAACAAAAAATAGTAAAAAGCGGCAGAAACACATACACTGACAAAACAGGCAGAAGAATATTTTCGAATATTGACGGGAATGTCAGGATTGCAGGTGATTCCATTATTGTTGAGCCTGTAGTGACAGTCAACAATATCAATTACGAAACGGGAAATATCCGTTTTGACGGTTCTGTAATTATAAAAGATTCAATTGCAAGCGATTTCTCGGTAAAAGCAGGGGGGATAATCCAGATAAAAAAATGTGTTAACAAGGCATTTTTAAAATCCGGTTCAAATATCATTTTGCGGTCGGGAATAAACGGAAACGGCAGGGGATATATAGAATGCGGGGGAGATCTTTATGCAAAATATATTGATAGCTCCATAATTAAATCCGATGGAAATGTCTTTGTAGAAGAGGCTGTTATGAATTCGGAACTTTATATCAAGGGAAATCTTGTTTTAACAGGAAAAAGGGCAGAAATTATTGGAGGAACGGCAATAATCGGCGGTAGTCTCAGATGTAAAAAGATTGGCAACATCTACGATGCGAGAACCAGAATTTTCGTAAGTATGAATCCTGATAAATTTATAAGGTATTCATCTTTCCTGAAAGAACTCAACGCCGAAAAACAGAAATTAGATACGATAGATGAAAAAATCGTACATTTAAAGGCTGCCGGACCATTAAAAACAGGTGAGGATTTCTCTCTGGTTCTTGAAAAATTAAAAACGGAGAACCTCCAGACAGAAAAAGACATTTTTAATCTGGAGAAAAAAATAAAAAAGCTTAGAAAAGAAATCCAGGACTCTACGAAGAATATGATTATAATAGAAAACCAGGCCTACAAGGGAAGCAGCATTTTCTTCGGTCTTAAAGAATACAGCATTGAAGCAAATGGATTAAAACAGACCGTCTTCAGCTTTAGAAATGGAAAGATAGTCGAATCCGGCTTTAATCCCGCTGATCCTCCTGCAATCGAATACAAAACGGAATAGGAAATCTCCTGTGTATTCTTCTAATTATCGTTTGTTACAGGATATCTGAATACCTCATGGTCGGAAACATAGACAATTATCAATGAGTTTTTTTCAAGCATATAGGGGAAGGATATCTCGCCTCCTGGATGGTAGAATGAAAAAAGGGGTCTCTTCTCACCGGTGGGATTGATAACTTCCGCCCTCATCTTGAGATTAACAGGCCATTCGTCGATCTTTTTTTCCAGCAGATTGAATACCATATTGTCTGGCACTTCCCCGGGAGGGTTTATATCCAGTTCAATCATGGTTCCCATAGGGACGACCTCCCCTGCCCCCGGGGTTTGTGAGAGTACAACTCCCGATTTATTATTTTCTCCGGTTCCTCTTCTTATTTTGAAGGAAAACGGGAGTCCCGCTTTTGAGATTCTATTTATTGCAAGATCATATTCTAACCCGGTATAATCCCTGACTCTTATTTTTTGACCTTCAGACCCCTTGCTGACGATAAACTCAAGTTCGGTCAACTTTGTAAGAGGGGAATTCAGATCTGGTTTCTGCCCGATAATTGTCCCCATGGGTTTATCGCAGTATGCAGCTATAATTGGCCTCTTTATTCTCAATAAAGTACTTTTTTCATTTTCAGGGGATAACTCTGCCTCTACATCCGATAGTAATTTCCCGACATAGTTGGGTACCCTGTTTAATATTTCACCGCGGCTGATTTTTAAAAATATAATACTGTCGGTTTTTGTATTTTCACCCGGAACAGGATCCGATCCAATAACAATTCCACGTTCCTCACTATTAGAGGGATTATAAATTTTTAATTTAACTTTTGCATCCAGCTTTTTTTTCTGAAGCTCTATCATGGCATCCATTAACTTCATACCGGACAGGTCGGGCATTTTAACCGATTCCCCCCCCTTCATAAATATAAAGAAAAACGTGACAGAAAGAAAAACAACCAGAAATATCATGGCCAGAAAAGAATATAAAACAACCAGATATGTCCTCTTCTCAGGATCATTACTATTACCGGGTACAAAACTCAACAATTTCTCAACTATCATTATTTTTCTCCAAGAATGCTTCCCACAAAATTACGGGTTCCGTTTAAAAACGATCTCCAATCAAGAATTTTCCTCGATTGCAACTGTAGTTTTTTGACCACCAGGATATCCCTACCTGTTTTTATCAGAATTCCCTCTTTTTTGTCTATACCTATAACACGGCCTGCCCTGGTTTCTTCCGATCCTCTATCATCCTCTCTGGGTTCGGCATCATAGATATTCAGAATCTTATCTCCAAAAGATGTATGGGCAAGGGGCCAGGGATTATACGCCCTTATTCTCCTTTCAATCTCCTCTGCACTGCTATTCCAGTCTATTACTCCGTCGCTTTTTTTAATAATAAAGCAGTAGGAAGCCTTAGAATTATCCTGTTTTTTAGGTATTGCTTTTCCGCCTATTATATCATCAATTGCCAGAAGTAATAATCTTGCTCCAATTATAGAAACTTCAGATATCAGCCCTCCGGTGGTTTCCTTTCCATTCAGTCTGATTTTTTCCTGCCTGATAATATCACCTGCATCCATTTTAAGAGAAAGTTTCTGAATGCTTACCCCGGTTTCAGTATCCCCATTTAAAATAGCTGCAGTCAAAGGCGAAGGCCCTCTGTAAACAGGAAGAATGGAGGGATGAAGATTTATACCCCCGCAGGGGAAGCTGTCCAGAAAATCTTTTTTGAATATTTTCCCATACGCCACAACCACCAGTAAATCAGGTTTTAATCCCTTTACAGTTGAAATAAAATCACTGTCAATCTTATCCTGAGGGAAAACGGGCAGATTTAATTCAGCAGCAGCCAGCTCTACCGGTGTTAATTTACGCCTTCCTCCGCGTCCTGATCTTTTTCCAGGATTGGTAAGCACTCCGCAAATCTCGTATTTTGAGGCAATTATTTTTAATGAAGGTACGGCTATCCCGGGACTACCGGCAAAAAATATGCGCATTATTTTCTATTTCCGCCGTAATTCTTCAGCAGCTTTTCTCTTTTTCTGTCGTCCAGATGATCAATAAATAATTTCCCGTTTAAATGATCAAATTCATGGAGAATAACCCTTGCGAGAAGTCCGTCGGCCTCAATTTTAAAAACTTTACCATACAGATTCATTGCCTGGAGGATAATTCTTTCAGAACGCAGCACCGCTGCATACAATCCGGGAATACTCAGACACCCCTCTTCGTATTTCACCATTCTCTCAGAGGTTTCAATAATCTCAGGGTTAATAAAAACCCTTACATCATCATCTTCCGGTATTTTACAGACAAACAACCGCAGCAACTCACCTACCTGGGGAGCGGCCAGTCCCAGACCGTTTTCGGCAAGCATTGTCCTGCCCATATCGTCAATTAATTTTCTGATTTCATCATCTACAGCAGGAACCGGAATGGATTTCTCTCTTAATAGTTTATCACCTAATGTCAACACTCTCATATTTATTCCACCCCACTATACTAAAATTCCATGCCATGGTCAACTTCGGTTTTTTTGCCAGAACTTACCTCCCGAATAAGAAATAGGTCTGATACCTCAAAAAATGGCATGCCCCGATCTTCGATTATTCTTTCAGCGTTTCCTGGCCGGTCTATATGGATCTTATAATAATGAAACGGGGTCAACGTCTATTTCAATATATATCCCTCCCGTTGTTTTGTATGATCTGTAGAGGGAATTTATATTCGAATGAATCTCTGAAAATTTTTTTGTAACAATGATGATTTGACAGCGGTTGTTTCCCGAAATAAAGGATAGAGGACATTCTGCTGGGCCGAGGATATCCCCCCTATCCCCCATCTTTCTTTTCAGTATGGCAGAAAAATCAGCAGCTGTATTATAGACGGCATTTTTAAGTTTTCCCCTGAAAACAATACGGAACAACCTGGAAAATGGAGGAAAATCGAGATTCTTCCTCGCCTCCAGCTCAAGGGAATAGAATTTTTCAAGTTCTCCGGATGCCGCCATTTTTATTGGAATACTTTCCGGCCTGAAAGATTGTATTATTACTTTTCCGTCAGGAAAAAAACGCCCCGCCCTCCCCGATACCTGGGTAATTAATGAGAAAGTCCGCTCTGCCGCACGAAAATCGGGTATTTGCAGACCCGTATCGGCCATTATAATCCCGACTAATTTGACTCCTGGGAAATTCAGGCCTTTTGCCACCATCTGGGTTCCAAGAAGGATATCGATTTCTCCCTTTCGGAATTTATCAAGTATCTCATTGAGTTTGCCTCTCTTACGGACGGAATCAGTATCTATACGCCCGATTTTTAAATCGGGAAACGTTTTTTCTATTTCTTCTTCAACTTTTTCGGTGCCAAATCCATAGTACCCCACATCGAGGGATGAGCAATCGGGACATAAATCCAGAGGGGGGGTCGTAAACCCGCAGTAATGACAGAGCATTTTGTTTCTATCTTTATGAAATGTCAGGGAAACCGAGCATTTTCTACACTTCATTTCATACCCGCAGGTTCTGCAATGGAAAAAATAGGAGAAACCCCTTCGGTTAAGAAACAATATAACCTGTCTGCCCTCTTTGATTGTATTGCTTATTTCATTCTGGAGTTCTGGAGAAATACTTCCCTGGATATTTGATATGTCTACAATCTCGATCTCCGGCATCCCCCCGCCTGAAAGCCTGTTTGGCATATGGAATTTCTGTATTTCTCCCTTCTCCATCAGGTAATACGCCTCCAGAGAGGGGGTAGCACTTCCCATTATTAGTTTTGCATTATTCAGTTTACAAATTTTCATTGCAACCTGTCTCGCATGGTATCTTGGTGTTGACCCTGATTTGTAAGAACTTTCATGCTCTTCATCTATGATTATCAATCCCGGATTCTTAACAGGTGCAAATATGGAACTTCTTGCCCCTATAACAATTTTAGCCTCACCGCGCCTTATCCTCATCC
>CAZEKV010000014.1:0-20336 GCA_964512945.1 uncultured Spirochaetales bacterium
CCCCGCCGAGAATCTTGTAATTGCAACGCGTTTATTCCCTGGGGAATGGTCACCTTTTCAATGGCTTGCGCGAGCCTCCGATGGCATTGTCGATTTCATAACGGGGAAACTCTACGCCGAAGAGGTTATGTTCCCATGGAACGATTTTAAACTTGTAGAAGAGGTATATTTTACAAGCAAGATATATGGTTTTTATTCCCGCCTTGCAGGGAAGGTAATCAAAAGAATACTTGAAAATAAATTCGATTCAAAGGTGAAAATGATTGAAATAGGAGCCGGAACAGGAAACGGAACAATAAATGTATTGAAAGAAACAAGTGACCGATTTGAAAAATACATCTTTACAGATATCAGCAAAGCCCTTGTTCAGCGGGCACAGAAGCGTATCAAAAAAATGAATTACGGCTTTTTTGAGTATACCACTCTTGATGTAACAAAGAATCTGGAAAACCAGGGCTTTGGGAATGGCGATGCAGATATAGCCCTCGCGGTTAATGTCCTCCATGCCACGGAAAATCTCCAGGAAGGCCTGAGAGGAGCTTATAATTTACTAAAAAAAGGGGGATACCTCATACTATCCGAGATTGCACCCCCGCCCGAAGGCTTGTACCGCTACATGGAATTGACCTTTGGATTGCTCCCAAGTTATAGTGTTTACAGCGACAGAGATATCCGTCCTGATGCGGCCATTATACGCCCCGAGATATGGGAATCGGAATTTAAAAAAGCAGGTTTTTCTAAGGTTGAGACAATACCAGGCAGTAAACTTCCGCATATTGATAGAGGCGGAATTGTAATTGGAATGAAATAATAATTAACGGAAAAGGTGAAAAGATGTTATTAGAAAACAAAAATGTATTCTTTACGGGGGGATCGAGGGGAATCGGACGCGATGCCGTTCTGGAACTGGTAAAAGAGGGGGCTAATGTTGCCTTTACCTATGTAAACAACAAGGACAGCGCCGAAGAAACCCTGAAGGCCGCCGGGGAAGCAAACCCTGATGTAAAAGTTAAGTACTACCAGATGGATGTAAAGGATTCAAAACAGGTAGAAAAAGTCGCCGATCAAGCAATAAACGACTTTGAATCCATAAATATTGTCGTTAACAACGCTGGGAATTTAAATGATGCCCTTGTTGTAAACATGTCAGACGAACAATGGTTTGATGTTATAAACACCCACATGAGCGGCACTTTTTTTGTCTGTAGAGCGTTCCTGAATGAATTTATCTACAACAAGGGAGGGAAATTTATAAATATTTCTTCCATCACCTATACAGGCTCTGCCGGGCAGTCCAACTATTCGGCGGCAAAATCGGGGATCATTGGTTTTTCTAAGGCTCTGGCAAAAGAATATGGCATGAAAAATATTTATACCAATGTAATTGTTCCTGGCTACTTCCCCACTGAATTGACAAAAGCCAATGCCACACAGGTTGTGGTTGATAATTTTGTAAGGTTGTCCTCGCTAAAAAGAGGGGGAAAGGGCAGCGAATATGGGAAAGCAATAATTTTTCTTGCCAGCGGGCTTTCCTCTTTTGTAAACGGACAGGTTCTCGAGGTAACGGGAGGGCTGGAAGCCATTCCTCCGATATAGCCCGGAACGCTGGTGTACCGTAAAAGCGTTTATTCTGACAAAGATTTCGGTATCTTTGTAGTTCAATAATTTTTTCCAGGATTGCTGGAAATGGATTTTACCAAAAAAAAGGAGAGGTGATTATGGGAATTGGTATAGAGAAGATGAATCTGTATGCCGGCAGTCTTGTGCTGGACATCGAAAAACTGGCTGTGGCCAGAAATCGGGATGTCAAATTTTTCAAAGAAGAGCTGATGATAGATCAAAAATCACAGAACGTTGACTATGAAGATGTAATAACCATGGCGGTGAATGCTGCAAAACCTATAATCTCGGAGCAGGATAAAGAAGATATCGAGCTATGCATATTCGCCACCGAATCGGGACTGGATTTTTGCAAGACAAATTCTACCTACGTATGCAAGTATCTCGGGTTAAAACCCCAGGTAAGGAATTTCGAAATCAAGAACGCCTGTTTCGCCGCTACCTGTGCAATCCAGATGGCGATAGGATGGATACAGTCGGGGGTTGCCCCGGGGAAGAAGGCTCTAATAGTATCAAGCGACATAAACTACGATCATGAGGGGCGCTCGGGAGAAGAGGTTCCCGCTATAGGGGCTGTCGCCATGGTTATAAGCGATAAACCTGAGGTTATCGAATACGAACTGGGAAAAAACGGTTACTACACATTTGAGTGTACGGATTATGCCCGCCCAACGGCAACATACGACATAATAAACGGAGAAGAATCCCTATACGCCTATCTTGACTGCCTTGAAGGGGCATGGGAACACTATAAATCAAAGATCGGTGATGTTGATTTCAATTCATATTTTAAAAGGGTTATTTACCATACCCCGTTCGGTGGTCTTGTAAAACTCGCCCACGGCCGTATCATAAAGGACATGTACGGCAAGATGAAGAAAAGCGAGGTACAGGCAAATTTTGATGAAAAAGTTGGTAAATCCCTCAAAATTCCGAGGGCGGTGGGAAACACCTATTCCAGTACCGTTTATACATGCCTTATGAGCCTTCTGCTTGATGATGGAGAGGTAAAACCCGGAGACAGAATAGGGATTTACTCCTTTGGCTCCGGAGCCTGTGCCGAATTCTACAGCGGGATTGTTCTTCCGGGATCCATCGAATACATAAAATCCCTTGGAATAGATGATTACCTTGCCTCCCGCTATGAATTATCAATAGAGGAATTTGACAACCTGTCCAGGAAAAGATCTTCACATGCCGAAAAGGCAAGCTATAAAACAGACATGAACTATCCTGAGGGATGGTACGATAAGTACTACAGGGGAAAGGGAAAGCTTATTTTTAAGGGTTCTACCGATTACATACGGGAATACGAATGGAGTTAGACAGGGGTTCCGCTGTAGAAAAAAGTGTTCTGTACGATCTGCACAATCATGTCGCCAGGATAAAACTGAACCGCCCGAAACAGGGAAACGTTGTAAATGAAGACAACCTCGGGTTACTCAATCAATATCTGGATGACGCAGTAAATGACGAGAATTGCAGGGTTATTGTCATTGAGGGATCCTGTGGTGTTTTTTCCAGGGGAATGGACTTTAAAAACCTTCTAAAGAATTCCGGGGAAGAAATAAGCCTCGAATTCAGCAGACCCTATATCGATGGGGTTATGAAGATACGGAATTCCCCCAAACCGGTTATTGCCGCGATAGACGGCGAGGTTCTCGCAGGGGGAATGGGGATAGCCCTCTCCTGTGATATTGTTCTGGCAACAGAACAATCCCTCTTCGGCCTCTCGGAGGTTATTTTCGGCCTTATCCCGGCCTATGTACTCCCCTTTCTTCTTGAGAGGGTAACACTCAAAAAGGCCAGATATATTGTTATGTCTTCAAAAAAATTCACGGCAAGGGAGTATTTTAACCTCGGCATCATTGACGATATAACAGAAAATGAGAAACTTGAAAAAAAACTTACAGAGTACATAAAACGTCTCCTCTACAGCAGCCCGTCGGCTCTCGCAATTACAAAATCGTATACCGACAGAATTACAGGTCTCAACCTGTCCGATGCTGTAGAGGCCGCAGGAGAACAGCTTACGGAACTGTTAAACAACAAAAAAAATATTAACGCAATAAAATCCTTTATGGAGGGGGGATCGCCTGAGTGGATGGTTAAATACCGCCGCAAAAAGGATTAAACCCCCTCTAAGGGGCCGTCACTTATGAAAAACCATTACGATGTAATTATAATAGGCGCCGGCCTCGGGGGTTTAACAGCCGGCCTCATCCTCTCAAAAGCAGGGAAAAAAGTTCTCCTGCTTGAACAACATAACAAGGTCGGGGGTTATGCCACAAATTTTAAAAGAAAAGGTTTTACTTTTGATGTTTCTCTCCATAATTTCGGCCCCATAGAGGAGGACAAAAATCTTTATAATATTTTCAGGAAACTCGGGATTCTTGGAAGCCTTAACTACCAGGGTTTTGATGAATTTCAGAGGATTGTGTTTCCCGATTTTGACTTTGTAATAAAAAAGGGGATCACCTCCTTCGCCTCAAAATTATACGAACTTTTCCCCGAAGAAAAAAAGGGGATAAATAATTATCTAAATACTGTAAAAGAAATATACAATGAACTTGATGAAATAAATAATTCACATATACCCGTCGACCGCCTTCAGGAAAAATATCCCATGCTTCCTTTAAGGTTTCCCAACCTCGTAAAACTTGTTGACACTACATTAAATGAATTACTGGCACAAAATATAAAAAACAAAAAACTATGGAGTATAATTACAAATCTCTGGTGGATCTGCGGTCTGCCCCCCTCCGAACTGGCATCGATCCTGTATACATTTCCCCTTATGAAATACTATGAATTCTCGGGAGGGATAATAAGGGGGACCTCCCAGCATCTATCAAACCTGCTTGCCGAAAAAATACAGGAGAATAACGGTAATATCCTTTTAAAAGAAGAAGCCGTAGAAATCACTTTTGAGGATAATCGTGTCAGCGGAATAAAGACCCTATCGGGGAAAACCTTTAAATCCCCTCTGATAGTATCAAACGCCAGTGCCTATGATACCATACGGAAAATGGTAGACGAGAAAAATATAAAAAGGAAATTTCGGAGAAGAATATCAGGAGCGGAAATCTCAATATCAGCCATGCAGTTATACCTCGGACTTGATTGTAATCCTGAAAAACTGGGAATGAAAAACCACAGCATCTCCCTCTACGAAACCTACGACCATGAAAAATGCTACCAGGACATTCTCTCCGGTAATCATGAAAAAACCTTCTTATGTATGACAAATTACTCAGACTTTAATGATGGAGGTAATGTTCTTATTGGAATGACCCTGGATCATATAAAGAACTGGGAGAATCTCTCGAGGGATGAGTACAAAAAAAGAAAAGATAAAATGAAAACTTTATTGATACGGAAAATTGAAAAAATCATCCCCGATCTATCCCCGCATATTCTTGTCGCAGAGCTTGCTACCCCCCTTACAATGAAACGATATACAAAGAATACAGATGGGGCGATCTACGGATTCAGTCATTCTACCGGACAATCCGGAGTTAACAGACCTGCAAACAAAACTCCTGTAGAAGGGCTTTACCTTGCGGGAGCCTATACATATCCCGGTGCGGGATATTCCTCTGTTATCCTGTCCGGATATGAGGCGGCAAATCAGATTCTCAACGAACAAAAATGATTAAATATCTGAGAGATTTTTTTTTAGAATATGTGGAGTATTTCAGAATATCGCGTCTGTCGGAAATTAGGCAAGATATTGTCAAACTAAAGGAAAGACTTACTGAGAAAGAACTTAAAACAGCAGAGAATTATAAAAATGGAAAAAGATTCCTCGAGTATATTGGGGGAAGGGCATTATTAAAAGAATCAATAATTGAACTTTTTAAAAAAGAGTATTCCATAGATCTTAATTACAGAGATATCACAACAATCCATAATCAGAACAAAAAACCCCATCTAAAAATACGCAGTACCATGCCTCCCCCATATTTCTCCATATCACACTCG
Source organism: uncultured Spirochaetales bacterium (assembly GCA_964512945.1). GTDB lineage: Bacteria > Spirochaetota > Spirochaetia > CAZEKV01 > CAZEKV01 > CAZEKV01. The sequence continues at coordinate 5,605 of CAZEKV010000014.1, forward strand.
CAGGAATACCTATTCTGTGCTGCTGATACCAGAGCTCCCGTCGGGGTTGATGTTGAAAAAGTAAATCACAGGTTTTTAGAGCTAAAAAAAGAATATACCTCAGGAGGGGATATCGAAAAAATTAACGAAATAAGCGTAGACGAACATAACAAACTACTCAATTATACAAAGCTCTGGTCTTCGAAAGAGGCCCTGGTAAAACTACTTGAATCAAATATTTTTAATATTTTCGTTAATTCCGAGTTGATCGATACCAAAAATGATGATTTCATTCTATCATACAAAAAAAATGAGATATACGTAGCACATAATATAATATTTGATAATCATTCTTTTTCGTTAATGACAGGAAAGTAAAAAATAAAATGGAAGAAACCTATTCGTTTTTCGGCTCTACCCCAAAATACCTTGAAGACCTTTTTAGAAAGGAAGTAATCGATTCCGGGGGAAGTGATATAAAAGAAACCCCGGGCGGAGTCTATTTCAGGGGAACGATGGAAACAGGATATAGACTCTGCCTCTGGTCCAGAACCGGGGGGAGGATCTATTTTATTCTTGATTCATTTCAAATAGAAACAAAGGAAGACCTCTACAGAGAATCAAAAAAGATTCCCTGGGATACCCATTTTGGAATAGAAACAAGTTTTGCCGTTAGTTGCATAGTAAATCAAAATAGAAATTACAGCAGCCAGTACGCCTCTTTGCTGGTAAAAGATGGCGTTGTTGACAGTTTCAGAGAAAAATACAAAAAGCGCCCCTCTGTAGATACAAAAACTCCCCATTTCAGGATATTCCTGTATATAAAACAAACAAAAGCCGAACTGAGTATCGACTTATCCGGTGAAAGCCTTCATATGAGGGGCTACAGAAAAAAATCGGGAGCGGCAACACTGAAAGAAAACATTGCCGCCGCCATGCTTTTCCGTGCAGGATGGCCGGGGATAGCCGAAAAAGGAGAATCCCTTATTGATCCCATGTGCGGAACCGGAACACTCCTTATCGAGGGTGCTCTCATCGCCGGGGATACTGCCCCCGGCCTGCTCCGTGACAGCTTCGGATTTTATCACTGGAAAAAGCACAGGAAAAATATATGGGAAAGTTTAATAAAAGAAGCCAGGGAAAGAAAAGCAAACGGGAGGAAGAACATCCCCCTGATTACGGGATACGATGAGAATCCGGAAGCGGTCAGATCAGCCATAGTAAATATAGAAGCAGCAGATCTATCCGACTACATCAGGGTTAAGCATGAAAATGTTCTCCATACATACCCTCCACGGGGAAGCAGGGGACTGCTTGTAATTAATCCCCCATACGGCGAACGCCTTGGGGAAATTGAAGAGTTAAAGGGATTCTACAGATCCCTCGGGGCAAAACTCCTGAAAGATTTTGAGAACTGGAAAGCCTCGGTTTTAACAGCTAATGTAGATCTGTCAAAACAAATTGGCATTAAGGTCGGCAGAACAAACACCCTCTACAATGGGAATATAAAATGTGTCCTCGCTCATTTTAATCTAGAACAAAAAAACCTGTTCTCAGAGCCAGGAGGGAAAAAGAAATACCTATCTTCCGGCGGAGAAATGTTTGAAAATAGGATTAAGAAAAACCTGAAAAAACTAAGAAAATGGGCAAAAAATAATAAAATAAGCTCTTATCGAATTTACGACCGGGATCTCCCTGAATATGCTGCAGCAATAGATTTCTACGAAGATAAATGGGTAAATATCCAGGAGTACAAGGCTCCTCCCGAAATAGACAGGGAAAAAACAAAGAGAAGACTTAATGATATCATTGAGATTTCCGGAAGAACACTCAATATTGAAAAGAAAAATATTTTTCTAAAACAGAGAAAAAAACAAAGAGGAAAAAGGCAATACGAGAAATTATCGGCAAAGTCGGATTTTTTCATGATAAAAGAAAATGGCCTCAGCTTTCTTGTAAATTTTACCGGCTACCTCGACACTGGAATCTTTCTGGATCATAGAGGGATACGGAAAATGATAAAAGATCTTTCCTGCAGCAAACGGGTTCTAAACCTTTTCTGCTACACAGGAACTGCAACAGTTTATGCCGCTTCGGGAAAAGCCCTCTCAACCACTTCCGTGGATAGCTCAAATACCTATCTTGATTGGGCAAAACGAAATATGAAAATAAATGGATTCTCAGAAAAAAACCATAGTTTTATACACAAGGATTGTCTCACGTGGATTCTGGAATCCAGAGAAAAGTTCGATCTGATATTTCTTGATCCCCCGACTTTCTCAAATTCAGGGAGCAGAGACAGCCCCTTTGATCTCCAAAAAGATTATGCAGGGCTTCTTGAATCTACGCTAAAACTGCTTTCCAGAAACGGGGTCCTTGTGTTCTCGTGTAATTATAGAAAATTCCGCCCGGATTTTTCTATATTTAAGAACTACTCCATCGAAGATATAACATCATCAACAATACCTGAAGACTTCAAGCGTAATAAAAGAATACATTACTGCTGGATAATCAGACACATAAACCACGCGACCGGCGATATTTTCCAGAAATCCTGAAAAAGTTAATAGCTCCCTGAACAAAACCGTTCAAACAAATAGCAAAGCTTAAGCCATAACCGAATTGGCCGCCCCCTCTTTTTATCCCGAAAATTCCTGTTTGGATTGACTTTTAACTTGATTTAATCATCTTAAGTGAATACTATTCGACAAAAAATAACGGAAAAGTCCTTTTCGATAAAGAGAGGTATGATATATGAAAAAGGTAATCGGGGTATGTCTTGGAGCTTCGACTGTTTCCTTTGTAAAACTGGAAAAAGACAATACTGATAAAATATCAATAGCCGGGATTAAATCAATTGCCCATAATGGAAATCCGAGGGGCGTTCTGGTTGAAAATCTGAAGGATCTTAAAGAGGAGAGGCTTCCCGTTGTTGTAACCGGACGCAAATTCCGCGAACTGGTAAAATTAACGAGCATCTCGGAACCGGAGGCAAGCGAATACGCCCTCGATTACATAAATACCGATAACAAAAAATACACAGCCATCGCCAGCGTTGGCGGGGAAACCTTCATTGTATACACCCTCGACTCGCAAAACAGGATTTCCAATGTAATAACAGGAAACAAATGTGCCTCGGGAACCGGGGAATTCTTTATGCAGCAGATAAAAAGAATGGATCTCACCATTGATTCCGCCGTAGAAGCAGCGAAGGATCAGACCCCCTTCAAGGTCTCGGGAAGATGTTCTGTTTTCTGTAAATCGGACTGTACCCATGCCCTGAATAAGGGTACACCCCTGGGAGAGGTTACGGCAGGTCTCTCACAAATGATAGCCGAGAAAATAGAAGAACTCCTGAGAAAGGCCAAACAGGACAGGGTTCTTGTCGTCGGGGGAACCTCGAAAAATGCTGTGGTAATGAAATTCCTCAAAGAGAAGGTTCCCAACATAGAAATTCCGAAGGAAGCCGCCTGCTTTGAGGCTCTTGGAGCCGCCCTCTACGGACTTGAAAAAGAAGATATCCCCGGTGTCAAATCTATTGATGATGTTTTCATAAACAAGGCAAGCTCCTTCGACTTTCATAAACCCTTGAGGGAATATGAAAACAAAGTTATTTTCAAAAAAATGGAAAGAGGGAGCGCCGAAGAAAATGACCGCTGTATCATCGGCCTTGATGTCGGCTCAACGACAACAAAGGCTATAGTTTTAAGAACAGCTGATAAAAAAATACTCGGATCCGTATATCTCAGAACAAATGGAAACCCCGTCCGGGCATCGAGAGAATGCTACGCCGAACTGGCAAAGCAGATTCCCGAAAATATAAACATCACGGGACTGGGAGTAACGGGTTCAGGGCGGCAAATCGCGGGGCTCCATGCCCTGACGGACGGAATTATAAATGAAATTGTCGCTCATGCTGCAGCCGCAGCCCATTTTGATCCTGAGGTTGATACTATTTTTGAAATAGGGGGACAGGATGCAAAATACACATATCTTGTAAACAAGGTTCCCGCAGACTATGCCATGAATGAGGCATGTTCGGCGGGAACAGGATCCTTCCTCGAAGAATCTGCCTTTGAATCCCTTAGAATTGATGTAACAGATATAGCTGACATCGCTATGCAGGGGAATAAACCCCCTAATTTTAACGACCAGTGTGCAGCCTTTATAAGCAGCGACATAAAAACCGCCTTTCAGGAAGACATAAAAAGGGAGGATGTCGTTGCCGGACTGGTTTACTCTATTTGCGTAAACTATGTTAACAGGGTAAAAGGAACAAGACCGATGGGAAGCAAGGTCTTTATGCAGGGGGGAGTCTGCTATAACAGGGCGGTTCCCATTGCCATGGCAGCCCTCACGGGAAGCGAAATAATTGTCCCCCCCGAACCAGGACTTATGGGAGCATACGGCGTAGCTCTCGAGGTCGACGATAAGATATCCCTCGGATTTATAAAAGAAACCCCTTTTAATCTAACAGAACTGGCAGAAAGGGAGGTTAAATACAAAAAACCCTTTATCTGCGCGGGCGGAAAAGAAAAATGCGATAGAAAATGCAGTATTAACATGATCGAAGTGCAGGGTTCCACCTACCCTTTTGGGGGAGCCTGTAATAAATACTACAATGCCCGATTTAAAAAAAGTGTCGATACAGAGGAATTTGATTATGTCAAAAAACGCTACGAACTGACATTCAGGGAATTCGCACAGGATCCGGAAAGGCTTCCGGCAAACGCAAAAACAATCGGAATAAATCAGTCATTCCATACAAATACGATTTATCCCCTCTACCACAAGTTTTTTACAAGCCTCGGCTTCAAACCGATACTATCCGATGAGGTTAAGCAAAAGGGTGTTGATAGAGAAATGACATCCTTCTGTTATCCAAGCCAGCTTGCCCTGGGACTTTTTCAGGATCTTCTGGATAAATCCCCGGATTATGTCTTTGTTCCGAACATCCTCGAGATGTATGTTCACGATGCCGAACACCATAGAATAGATTTCAACGCCACATGTATGTTTATAAACGGCGAACCCTATTTTCTAAAGCAAGCCTTTAAGGATTATGATCTTGAGGAAAAGCTCCTGAGCCCCACCTTAAATTTTGCCTATGGATATGGAAGTCAGGAAAAAGAATTTATTGAAATTGCAGGGAGTCTTGGAATCAAAGATGAAACCAGGATAAAAAAGGCTTATAAAGACGCTGTTGATAACCAGCATGCCTATATGAAGGCTCTTTATAACCTCGGGGATGAACTCCTAAAAAAACTCGATAAAAATCCCGACCAGATTGCCATTGTCCTGATTGGACGCCCATACAATGCCTTTACGGATATAGCGAACAAGGGTATACCCCAAAAATTCGCCTCAAGGGGTGTTTATGTAATCCCCTATGATATGTTTGATTATCATAATGAAAAAGTAAGCGAAGACCGCTATTTTGAGGTGGGGAAAAAAATAATGAAGGGAGCCAGAATAATAAAAAGACACCCTCAGCTTTTTGGAACCTATATAATGAATTTTTCCTGCGGTCCCGATGCCTTTTTAACCGGATATTTCAGGGATTTGATGGCAACAAAACCCTCTCTTACACTGGAACTTGACGGCCATACGGCTGATGCCGGAATCAACACAAGGATTGAGGCGGCTCTTGATATAATAAGCAATTATCGAAAAATTATTGACAGGATAAAAGATCCCGATTACAGCAGCTATACACCGGCTAAGTTTGTTTTTGAGAACAATATTAGCTATTTTGTTTCCTCCGATGGAGACAGGGTTCCCCTGACAGACCCTAATGTGGTTGTCGTTGTCCCCTCTATGGGAGATCTTGCAGCTACCATGTTCTCTGCCGGAATGCGGAGCATAGGAATAAATGCTGTTGCAATGCCTGAGGGAAATCCCGAGATCCTTAAAAAAGGAAGAGCCAATGCTTCAAGCAAAGAATGCCTGCCCCTTCTTCTATGTGTGGGTTCCCTGCTTGAATACCTTGATAAATACTGGGATGGAAAAAAATATGTAGCCTTCTTTGTCAATAAGGCCTCAGGCAACTGCCGTGTTGGACAGTACAACGCCTTTATAAGGGATATGATTAAACGTAAAAGGATAAAAAATGTTACTACCCTCTCCCTTGCAAATGACGACGGCTATGCCGGACTTGGACCAAAATTCGCCATGGCATCCTGGCGGACAATATCCGTAGCAGATGTCCTTGACGATGTCCGTTCGGGAATAATGGCCAATGCCGTTGATCCCGGAAAAGGAATGAAGGTCTTCGAGAAAGAGTATGAAAAAGTGGTAACAGCCGCTGAGAAAGGGGGGCTGTACAGGACTCTCAAGAATTTTACAAAAAAGATAAAAAAAGAGGTTCCCTCGAGGATTCCGATTGAAGAATCCAGATATATTGCAATGTGCGGAGAGATCTATGTAAGAAGAGACGGTTTTGCCCATAAATGGCTGAATAAACGCTTTGCCGAAAAGGGTTTTATCGTAAAAGACGCCTACATAGGCGAATGGATACTCTATCTTGAATACCTCCTGAAAGAGGGGCTGCTGGAACCGGATTTTTCTTTTCTGGCAAAGTTTGAAATGTTTGTGCGCTCATTCTACATGAAGCATATTGAGAAAAAAATCAAAAATATTCTCAAACATACAGGGTATTACAAATTCTCCCTTACAAAAATAGCACCCCTTATAGAGCATAGTAAGCATATAATCCCCAGACAGGTTAAGGGCGAACCCGGACTTACCCTGGGGGTTGGCATGCACGAAACCATAGAAAAATACTGCGGGGTTATCAACATAGGCCCGTTTGGCTGCATGCCGGTGCGTTTTACCGAGGCAATTATGATGCCGGAAATGAAAATTGAGAATAAAAAAGCGGCAAAACTTCGTAACAACAAAAACTACAGCCTCCCTGAATATTTTGAGGATGATATGAGCCTACCTTTTCTTACAATCGAATCCGATGGGAATGTTTACCCCCAGGTAATCGAAGCCAGACTGGAAACCTTTGCCATGCAGGCAAACCGCCTTAACAATCTCATGAAAAGATACAGGAATAACGGACAGAAAATTTCAAGGCTCGAAAAAAGGAATAGGGCAAAAACCAGGATTTAACAGAACCTCCACGGATTATCCGCATAACCCGTAATCAGCAGCCATCTCTCAACAGAAAATTAAATCAGAGGCCATGTTTCCGGATTTTTTTCAATTCCAGACCTGAAACTATTTCCCTATGTTTAATTTTTGGTTAGAATACCGACTCCGGTACTTATTTACGTATTTGTATCCGATATTAAACCGAAGGAAGGAAATTATGAAGTCATACGATATAGCCCTGATACCTGGAGATGGAACGGGTCCCGAAGTCCTTAAAGAGGGGATAAAGGTCCTGGATGCTGCAGCTGGTAAATATGATCTAAAGCTTAATTACAAAAAATACGATTTTGGGGGTGAAAGATACATGAAAACCGGCGAGACCCTGCCGGATAGTGCCATTGAAGAATTAAGGAAATTTGACTCCATATATCTTGGAGCTATAGGTCATCCCGATGTTAAACCAGGGATTTTAGAGCTTGGCATTCTTTTAAAAGCCCGCTTTGCCCTGGATCAGTACATCAATCTGCGCCCTGTTAAACTATATCCCAATGTCGAAACACCCCTGAAAGACAAAAGCCCCGAAGATATAGACTTTGTGGTTATAAGAGAAAATTCCGGAGGGATTTATACCGGCATGGGAGGGGGCTCAATGATCGGAACAAAAGATGAGGTTGCCACGCAGGTAATGTGTTATTCAAGAAGCGTTGTTGACCGCTGCATAAGGTATGCCTATAACTACTCAAAAAAAAGAAACAGAAAAAAAGAACTAACCCTGGTTCATAAATGTAATGTTCTTACAAAAGTAGGAGATCTCTGGGTAAGATCCCATAAGGAAATCGGAGATGCCGAATATCCCGGTATCAAACAGGATTACAACCACGTTGATGCCTGTACCATGTGGATGGTAAAAAGTCCTGAATTTTACGATGTTATTGTAACAGCCAATCTGTTTGGAGATATAATAACCGATCTTGGAGCCATGATTCAGGGCGGAATGGGTATAGCCGCCGGGGGTAATATTAATCCCGAAGGGGTCTCAATGTTTGAGCCTATAGGGGGAAGTGCCCCAAAATATACCGGGAAAAACGTAATCAACCCCCTTGCTGCGATATGTGCCGGTGGAATGATGCTGGAAACCATTGGCGAAGAAAAAGCTGCGGGAGCCATCGACAAAGCGGTACATGATGCCCTCGCATCGGGAAAAATAAAAAGCCTTTCCGCCGGAAAAATGGGAATGGGAACCAGTGAGGTAGGAGACCTCATTGCCTCGCTGATTAATTAGGAAATGCCGGGTGGAAAATATGGAAAAAAAGATAAAATAATGCTATAGTTATAGTAGCTATAAAAAGATAGTAAAAGTATAAGGATTTAAATGTTATGGAGGAAAAATATGGGAAGAAAGCGAATGCCAATTGGGAAATTCCTCGTTTCAAGGGGCTTACTGTCTATTGAACAGGAACACATGGTGGCTGAAGTCCAGAGCAAAATGAAGAATAGCTCGGTGGAACCATTTGGACGCCTCGCCGTCAAAATGGGATTTCTTACATCCGGACAAATACGATCTGCCCTGAAAGAGCGTACACCGGTACATTAATAAAACATACAGAGACATAGGGCAGGCTGTTAAAAGGGGGATGCGTCTCTCCGGCAAGGGGGGAAATAACCTGTCTGGAGGGGCATTGCCTCCCCCGGCCTGCCTACAGGTCTTTTCCGGTGGTTGTGAAGATAAAACGCCCGTGTTTTACTCCCTTCGTGCTTATAAGCGTGTCGGCCACCCTTTTTATCTCCCTTGATTTACCCTTCAAAAGAATAACCTCAAGGCAGTTTTTCTTGTCCACGTGGATATGAAGGGAGGAAATTACTATCTCAAAATCCTTATGCTGGATATCCGTCATTTTCTGGGCAAGCTCGAATTGATGATGATCGTATACCAGGGTAACAACCCCGGCAGTCTCCTTATTCCCCTCATTCCATTCTTTTCTCACCAGGGTGGCTCTGATCATATCTCTGATTGCCTCAGAGCGATTTGTATAGCCCTCAACAGCTATGAGTTTATCGAATTTCTTCAATAATTCCTCTTCCAGAGATATCCCGAATCTTTTTAGCATACGCAGCATCCTGTTTTTTCGATGATGGTACATTATTTTTTGATTTAATTCAAATGACTGTGAGGAATCAGGGAATGCGGTTTTTCCATTCCATAGGAGTTCATCTTTTCTTTATTCCCCATTATTGTTCTTATAGGAGCATCTTCGAGTATTTCACCTTTTTCAATCAGAATACACCTTTTACATGTCTCGAGCAGGAATTCGAAATCATGGGATGCCAGGAGTATTGTTTCTGAACTTTCATTGATTGTATTGATAAGGTTACGCCTGTTTCTGGAATCAAGATTGGATGTAGGCTCATCAAACAGTATTACTTCAGGCTTCATTGATAAAACACTTGCAATTGCAACCATTCGCTTCTCGCCCCCTGAAAGATGATGGGGAATCCTGTCAGATAGATCAGAACACCCTGCCCTCTTGAGAGCATAATCAGCCCTTTTACGGACTTCGGCTCCGGACAAACCCATATTCAAGGGGCCAAAGGCAACATCCTCAAAAACCGTAGGAGAAAAAAGCTGATCATCGGGATGCTGAAAGACATAGGAAATATCAGAACTGAATTTTCCATTCATTTCTTTCCCGTTAATTCTTATCCTGCCCTCCGATGGAACGAGTACTCCGCAGAGGGATAAAAACAGGGTTGTTTTCCCGGAACCGTTCGCTCCAATAACTGCAACCCTTTCTCCTTTTCTTATATTCAAGTTAACGCCCTTTAAGACATCGGGGCTATCCGGATATGAATAAGAAAGATTATCAACTTCAATTATCATGCTCACTCCATCGTATAAAAATTTGGAACTTTTACAGAATTTTTCCCGCCAGTATAAACAAAAATGAAAAGGATACAAGCAAGAAACTCTTTATAACATCTGAATGATTAAAATCAAATTCATCCAGTGATCTAAAATTACCCCTGAAGCCCCTTATTTTCATAGCAGTGTAGACACGCTCACTCTGTTCATAACTTCTTAGAAGAAGGGTAACAAACATTGCTGCCGTGGTTCTAATATGCATCACACTTTTTTTTCTCCCCCCGGAGCGTAATCTTGCCGAAATAGAAAGTTTTCTTACATCTTCCGTGTATAAGAAAATATAACGGAATGTAAACTGCATAATTAAAAGAAGGTTCTTCGGAAATTTAAAAAATCCGAGGGCTTTCATAACGATATAAAAACGGGTAGTTCCGAATATCAATAAGAAAATCGATGTAATTATTATAGCCTTTAAAAATACTCTTATCACAAAATGAAGTCCTGTGGAATATATATTTAATATCCCACAGCTGAAAAAAACATCTCCCCCTGAAAAAAAGATCAATGAGGGAGACATTAATAAAACAAATCCCGCAGGGGTTTTTAGAATACCAGAAACAAAACTCAGAGGTAAGCGTGCTAATAAAATAATAATAAAAACAAAAACCAATAAGCCTATTAGCACAGATATACCATTAACAAGAACCGCCGGAAAAACAAGGGATAAAAAGGAAATAATCTTGAAACGGGAATCCCATTTATGTACAGAAGAATTACCGCCGGAGTATCTGTCAATGTTCATTATATTTTTCTGTATGCCTGAATTATGTCAGGTTTTATTTTTAAGACCATCATCATAACAAAAAAAGTAAGAATGCCTTCTATTATTCCAAGAAATAGATAAGAAAAAGAGAAAACAGCTATCAGCCCTGAAAATTCTTCTCCTGAGATAAGAAGAATTATGCCGACAACAGATGCCGAAAGAAAAATTGCAAAGAATGCCAGGATAGAAGCAAAAAGACATATAGCAAAACTGGAAAACTTTGCCCTTTTTGTTATAAACAGGAAAACATAATAAACCACGATAGAGGGGAAGCTCATTACAAGGGTATTCACTCCCAGAGTTGTCACCCCCCCGTGTTGAAACATAACGGCCTGAAAAAACAGACCGGCGAATATTGCAAGCACGGAATTAAAACCAAGAACCAGCCCCAGTATCCCGACAAACATGAGATGCACCGATACCACCCCGAGTCTGAAGGGCGCTATCATCGAGGTTGCGAAAAAAAAGGCTCCCATTACAGATATTTTTGGAATATCCTTTTCCTTCAGGGTTTTCAGGGCCCTTCCCATCAGAGCAACAGACAGCCCATAGCCCGCGGCACAAACAGCGGGGTGTAATAATCCATCGGAAATATGCATTATCGCTTCCCCTTGATCCAGAAAAATAGAGCTGTTGAGACCATCGCCCATACAACGGCAATACCCGGTATAAACCTCTGAAGGAAGGAGGGTTTTCCCCCGTTGTTATTTCGAGAAATAGAATATTTATCATCAATCTCAAGGTTTATACGCATTCCATGTCCGGATATTCCCCTTACCTGTAAAACCCACAGCCCTCTTCTGTCAGGACAGAATGTTATAATACCATTAGCATCAGAAATTGTTTCCATCCACACTTTTTTTTCGCCCGGGGCAAAGACCCTTACCCTGGCGGCGGCTATCGCAGCCCCCCCCTCGTAGGAAACTTTTATCCCTACCACTCCCCTGGAAATAATTTCATAGTAGGTTCCATGAGCAAATATGATAAAAGAAAGGCTAAAAAATTGTATTATAAAAAGTATCTTTCTCATATTAGAATTTACCACATGAGGACTGTTCTGAAACCTCACAATGTCCCTCTCCAAGATGTCCTGTACTCCATATCGATTTTATCAACATCGGATAGTTTTGATCTTTAGAAATTTCCTTCTGAGAAACTGCAAGTTTTCCATTATTTATGTACTTGCAGAAAAAGCCGAATCCCACGGAATCCCTGTTGACGTGATCCTCAGGTGAAGATTCCATATCTCCAAAAACGTGATCGAAATGAAAAGTCATCTCTACCCTCGTTTTCCCGCGGGGTAACAACAAGCCCTTCAATTCTTCGCCGACATACCCCTCCTTCCCGTCAAAACACATTTCCTCATCCAGCTTTATTTCAAAAGGGATTATCCTGCCCTCTTTTGACGCACTTCCTATCATGACAATTGAATACCCCCTGTATTTACCCTTTTTAAGCCTCTTTATATGAAATTTAAGCGACTGGTAATTCCCCGGCGGAACATTTTTATTAAATCCAATTTCCTGAATTCCAGCCCTGGTCTCCGCCAGATCTACAAAAAAATCCCCCTCCAGGACGGAAAGAAGAGAATCCCTGCTCGAATACGCAGAGGGATTAACAATATTAACATACAGATGATCAAACAAAAGATTCCATCCGTCTTTACCAGTGAACCCATTGCGGACAAAATCCTCTCCGTTTACTGTAAAATAGATTTCCCCGCAAAGACCTTTTTCATTAGCAGACGGCTCCATTTTTTTATAGCATCCGCTGCAAATACTTATCAAGAAGATAAAAACAGCTACCCACATTTTCATTCGGTACTCCAATAATTCAAAGTAGTGTTACTTTTTTAAATAACGTAACACCTATTTTCTGTTCTGTCAAACCATTTTTAAGCAGGATTAACAAAAAGACTCCCCTCGAAGAAAGACTTTCTCAGAAAATCATCCTGGGTAAAAAAGCATCTTGACCGTACAGAAAGGTTTTAATAGTATTCAGAAAAGATAAAGAAGGAATAAAAAATGGATTTACTGAATAACAGAATAGCAATTCTTGGATGCGGGAATATCGGAACTGCAATTGCAGAGGGTCTTGTTGTCTCAAAAAAGTATGCCTGCAGCGATATTTTTCTGACACGCCGAAACAAAAAACTGCTGAAGAGGCCCGGGGAAAAGGGATTCAAAACTACAACTGAAAATAAAAAGGCTGTGGAGAGCTGCGGAATAATAATAATTGCCGTAACACCTCAGCAAATAAAGAATCTGGTCACTGAAATCAGGGAATCAATTATTCCGGAAAAGCATATTGTAATATCCGTAGCATCGGGAGCCTCGATTAAACAAATAAAGGATTATCTTAAAAAAGGGGTTCCTGTTGTGCGTGTAATGCCAAACACTGCAATAGCAATACAGGAGTCGATGACATGTATATGTGCCAATGGGGAAGACAGGGAAGCCCTCGAACTATCGGCTGATATTTTTAACCATCTGGGGGAAACAATTACTATAAAAGAGGAACTGATGGTTCCGGCGACGGCATTATGTGCCTGCGGTATTGCTTTTTTCCTGAGGGCTATACGTGCGGCCTCTCAGGGAGGGATTGAAATAGGCTTTCACGCAGAAGAGGCTCTTTTTATGGCTGCCCAAACCGCAAAGGGAGCCGCTGCAATGATAGTTGAAAGGAAAAATCACCCGGAAAAAGAAGTGGACAAAGTTACAACTCCCCTGGGGTGTACAATCTCCGGGCTTAATGAAATGGAACACTGCGGATTCAGCTCTTCAATGATAAAGGGAATTGTTACATCGGCAAAAAAGGCCTCGCTTTTGTACTCGGATAAGGGGTGACACCGACATACTCCCCCTCCTGTCCCCCTGACAATCTATTTCTCCGGTTTTCGACAGAGGCTTCAGCCTCCAACGCTTCTCTGCAATCTAAAACAAATATTATATCAATCCCCGGATTATTCCGGAACTGCCGCCTGTCTTGACAAACCGGCATAGATTGATAGAATGAAACTTCCCTGCTAATGGGAGTACGGATCCTGGTAAAAAATATATATCCCGGGATAACAAACAGGAAAAGGTCTATGGGAAAGAAAAACTTTATTTTTGCCTCTGTTATTACTATTCTGTCGTTTGTGTCTGCAATAGACATCTCAGCCCAGGCCGAGGCCTTTTTTGACAGGGTTTCAGCCCGTTTTGGCTCTATCAGGGATTACCAGGCTCATATAAGAATTACCTATGCTAATTCGGATAACGTAATGGAAGGAACAATCTACTATAAAAGCCCCAACCTCCTGCGGATTAACTTTACAAAACCCCGTGGACAGGTTCTTGCAGTGGATGGAAATGAATTAATCTTTTTTATACCCAGTCACAGCGTGATTATGGTTCAGAAACTATCCCATCATACAGAGTCTGCAATAATTTCCATGACCCACGCCCAGGGGCTGCATTTGTTAAAGGGGATCAAACCAATAACCTATGCATCCGGTTCTGATCCTGTTCCACTGGAAGGAACCTCGGAATTAGTTACAAAACTCCGCTTCGGAGGAAGGGTCGAGGTCTCTATAGGAAAAGACCTCTTTATAAGAAGAATCGAGTTTTCCGGAAGCGGGATTATATATGACTATTCAAATATAACGATCAACCAGGGGATTCCCGATGCCCAATTCAAATACGACCTTCCCCCCACGGCAAATGTTATCTCCAATTTTTTATACGATCCTGAGGGATAGCCCTGTTACAATCCCTCGCTTTCCGAGTCTCCGGCTCCTACTCGGTTAAAATCACCTCCCCTATTTCAATGGTCTCTGTCATGAGCATAACCAGCCGGTCAACACCCAGGGCAACTCCTGAACATTCCGGGTAATCTCCCGTAAAAATATGGGGATACCTGTCATCTACAGGATGTTTTACACAGCAACTTTTTTTCTTCTCCGTCTCCAGAGTAAAATAATCTTTTACCTTT
>CAZEKV010000014.1:20346-24423 GCA_964512945.1 uncultured Spirochaetales bacterium
ACTCCTCTAACATAAAGCTCCCAGCGCTCACACCAGGGTGTATTTTCTATATCTCTCGCAAGACAGTGTATCTTTGATGGATAATTATAAATCAAAAAAGGTTTATCTACCGGTATTTTTGGTTCAATTAACGAGAGAAAAATAAGATTGAAAATCTGCTCCCAGCTGTCATTCTCAGAGATGGATAGACCAAGCTTTTCCGCTTCTTTTTTTATTATGTCCTTTTCCACTACTTTTTGCAGATCCATTCCCGCATATTCCTGAAAAAGCCCGTTCATGCTTCTCTTTTCAAAAGGGGGCTTCATATACTCCGGGATTGGAAATTCCATATCCAGAAATCTAAAAAGCGACTCTGCAATATCCGCGGATTCCATGTAAGCATAATTGATTGTATACCATTCAAGCATGGTAAATTCGGGATTGTGGTACTTACCGGTCGATTCAAAATTTCTGAAGCTTTTACATATCTGAAATATACTCCCGGATCCCCTCGCTATAAGCCTCTTCATACTTATTTCCGGGGAAGGGATCAGAAAAAGATCCTGATCTTTTCCGTATGGACTTCTTTTAAGACTTTCAAAAACCTCAATAGTTGATTCAGGTATCAAATTGGGCAGAAGAAGGGGTGTTTCAACCTCAAGATAATTATTTTCTATAAAAAAATTACGCAAAGCCTGGACTATCCCGGCCCGCTCTCTTAGCATTCTTAGTTTCATAAATCCAGAATACCAGAAAAAACCGTTCTTAACCATTCCAGAACACCACTCTTCTGAGCCGCTCCCCACATGCCAGTGAAAGGAATTATTATCCGGAATCTAAACAGAGTTTCTTCATCCAAACAATAAATTCAGGATTAGAATTTCTAAAACCATCTTGAATTGAATTTGATTTTTGGGTAGCATTACCGTAGGGTGGCGTTTCATAAAAATCATATGATTCGGATTTATTTTCTGGAAAGCCAATCAATAATTAAAGTAAATACCTGAGTAGAAAGTTTTTTATGGAATCAGCCTGCATCTTCATTTATGTAAGAAAAAGGGGAAAAAATGAATTATCTTCATTATGAAGTTAGAGCAAAAAAGTATAACAGGATAAAGGTAAGCCTCTCAGGCACTGCAAGTGTACGTCTGATGGATCCTCTAAATTATCACCGCTATAAACTGGGACGGAGTGTAAAAGCAAAGGATGAGATCCAGAATTCAAGGGCTGAGTTTGAGGTTCCCTACGATGGGACATGGCATGTTATTGTCGATCTCGGTGGAAAACGGGGAGACGTAAAAGCTATAGTCGATATCATCAAAGAATGAATATAAATCCATTTAACTTTTTTACAAACTCTGGGGTAATCTATGGAAGCGGAAAAATAAGAGAACTATACACCATAGCCGCACCTTACAGGCGGATACTTCTAATTTACGGTCACTCATCATTTAAACAATCACGACAGTATATTGAGCTGGTAAAAAATCTTTCCCTCAAAACAGCTTTTTTTGAATTATCTGTAAAAACGGAGCCCTCTCCCAAATTGATTAATGATGCCGTAGATAAATTCAAGGACAAAAGTCTTGATTTAATAATTGCCGTAGGGGGAGGAAGCGTCCTTGATACAGGTAAAGCTGTATCTGCGATGTTAAAGGCCGATGGTTCCGTTGAGGACTATCTCGAAGGAATTGGCACTAAAAAACATAGTGGGGGAAAAGTGCCATTTATTGGGGTTCCAACTACAGCCGGTACGGGAAGCGAAGGGACTAAAAACGCCGTTATATCGAAAGTCGGAATAGACGGATTTAAAAAATCATTACGCCACAACAATTTTTTTCCCGATATTGCACTGCTTGATCCTGAATTGACATTGACATGCCCCTTTAGCATAACCGCCCGCTGCGGGATGGACGCATTCTCGCAATTACTTGAATCATATGTTTCAACAAAGGCCTCAATATTGACGGATACTCTTGCCTTAAGCGGATTAAAACTATTTGGAGAATCTTTCATGAAAATATGCGGAGAAGAACCTGATAACATTCGATACAGGGGAATGCTCTCCTATGCCTCCTACCTCTCAGGGGTCTGTCTTGCCAATGCTGGTCTCGGTGCCGTCCACGGAATAGCCGGAGCCGCAGGGGGATTCTCCGGGATTCCTCATGGTTTGATCTGCGGTATCCTCCTGGGGGACGTAGTAGAGGTAACAATAAAAAAACTGGAAAGAGAAAAACCGGATGATATTGCCCTTGAAAAATTCGCTCGGGTTGGCGACCTTCTCTCGCGTAAGACCTCTTCATCCAGTGAAGCCGGATGCGAAAAACTTATCTCCACGCTAAAAAAATGGACAGATCATCTGGAATTCCCGCCGCTGACAGACTATGGAATTACTATGGACTTAATTGAAAAGATAGCAGATAATTCATCCAGCAAAAATAATCCGGTTTCCCTGGATAAAAAGGAAATTAGAGAGATATTGGCCGGGAAACTGAATAAAACAACCGAAAAACCTGTACAGAAATGAATGATTGGGGATTATCATGAACATGGATGCTGCCCTGTTGATCTCTGCTGAATTAAATATTGAGAAGAAACAGACCCTGGGAGTCCTGGAATTACTGGATGAGGGTGCCAGCGTTCCATTTATCGCCAGATACCGAAAAGAAAAAACAGGTGAACTTAATGAAGTAAAAATACTGGCAATCAGGGATAGAAAGAAACAACTCGATAATTTTTACTCAAGAAGAGAATCCATTCTAAAATCCCTAAGAGATCAAAAAAAACTCACAGAAGAACTCAAAAAAAAACTGTTTGATGCCGGTAGCATTTCAGAACTTGAAGATATTTATCTCCCCTACAAACAAAAAAAGAAAACACGGGGAAGTATAGCAAAGGAAAAAGGATTGGAACCCCTTGCTGTAAAAATATTTTCTCAGGAAAATATAAATTTACTGGAAGAAGCGGAAAAATATACAAATTCGGAAAATATCTCTACAATTGACGATGCCCTGAAAGGAGCAAGGGACATAATTGCCGAATGGATAAATGAAGATTCCGATGCCAGAAAGAAAATCCGGAAACTATTTATGACCAGGGCTGAGATCAGCTCAAGGCTTGTAAAAGATAAAGAAGAAGAAGGTCAAAAATATAAAAATTATTTCTCCTGGAAAGAAAAGATCGCTGCAGCCCCATCTCATAGAATCCTTGCGATTCTAAGGGGGACAAAAGAGGGATATTTAACATCTCGCATCCTGCCCGATAAAAAAGAGGCTATCGATATCCTGATGGAAATCTTTGTGAAAAATAGATCCGGGGCTTCATTACAGGTAGGGGAAGCAGTTAAAGATTCCTACAAGCGTTTAATGGCTCCGTCTATGGAAACGGAAACACGAAAGATCTACAAAGCCATGGCTGACAGAGAAGCAATAAAGGTTTTCTCTATAAACCTCAATGAATTGATAATGTCTCCCCCCCTCGGCAGTAAAGCTATCCTTGCAATTGATCCGGGTTTTCGCACAGGATGTAAAATAGCCTGTCTCGACAAACAGGGAAAACTCCTGGATTACACAACGATTTACCCGAATGAACCCCGGCGGAAAGAAGCAGATTCTGAGAAGACAGTTAAAGAACTCTGCCGAAAATATGCAGTGGATGCCATCGCAGTAGGAAACGGAACCGCAGGCAGAGAAACAAAGGTCTTTTGCGAGAAAATAGATTTCTCAAGAAAAATTCCCGTTGTTATGGTAAACGAAAACGGGGCTTCAATCTATTCGGCATCGGAAGCTGCAAGAGAAGAATTCCCCGACCTCGATTTGACCGTAAGGGGGGCTATCTCCATTGGGCGGCGCCTTATGGATCCCCTTGCAGAACTTGTTAAAATAGAACCTGAGTCCTTAGGTGTCGGGCAGTATCAGCATGATGTCGATCAGAACGTTCTCAACCAATCCCTTGAGAACGTCATCGCCGGCTGCGTTAACAATGTAGGTGTGGAATTAAATACCGCCAGTAAAAAGCTGCTGTCATATGTCTCCGGGATAAATGAAAAAACCGCCGAAAGCATTATAAAGTACAGAGATAAAAGAGGTTCCTTTAAAT
>CAZEKV010000015.1:0-23692 GCA_964512945.1 uncultured Spirochaetales bacterium
AAAAATGGCGGGCCTGATGCCGCTTTTTCAATGGAACCGAAGGAATTCAAACAGATGGTTGCTTCAATTCGTAATGTTGAAAAAGCCCTGGGAAAAGTAACATACGAATTAACTGACAGTGTAAGGACAAACAGAATTTTTTCCAGATCTTTGTTTGTTGTACAGGATATGAAAAAAGGTGAAGTGTTTTGTAAAAAGAATGTAAGATCTATTAGACCGGGGATTGGACTAAGTCCTGGATTTTATAATGATATCTTAGGCAAAAAAGCTGCAAAAGATATTCTCAAGGGGGAGCCGCTTTTTTGGAATTTAATAATGTAATTTTTTAGCTACCCCAACGAGGGAGGGCTCTCAAGCATGCTTGTAGGCCAAATCTTTTTCTGGAATTCCTGAATCTATCTCTATATCCAAAATCTTTCCAATGCTATATATTATACTGGTATTTTTAAAAAAGCCAATTTGGCCGAGGAGTCTATATATGAGAAAACATTTCCATCTTCTTGTGTTACTACTTTTTTTATTTCCTGGATGCAGAAGCGAACCAGGAGTTGTCGCAATTAATCATGGAACAATAAAAAAAGTAAAGATTTCTAAACCATTGACCCTGCTGGTAGAGGAATTCGCCGATTTAAGAGATAAGCCCGCATATATCGGAGCAAAACAGGATGGCTTTGGAACTAATACAGGTTATATTGCACTGGAGGAAGGGTCTGTTGCAAAGATGCTTACCGCTTATTTTGCTTCCGCCATGTCTCTGAATGGGTATAAAATAATAACTGAACACCCCGGGAAAAACATTGCAAATCATTATGATGCTGTAGTCAGAGCCGAAATAATTAATTTCTGGTTTTCAACATATCTGAACGCTTCACATAGTATCAAGGTAAGATTCTTTGTTTTATCCCCGGAGAACGGAGAAGTATTATGGGAAAAAATAATAGAGGCTCAGAATAAGGAAAAACTTGAATGGGATACGGATTTCGAAACAATTAATTACAGGGAAATTATAGATAAGACAACTACTGATTTCCTGAATTCTGCTGTTAGAGAGTTTGCTTCTGCTAAAATAGCCGCTAATAAAAAATGATATATGCAGTTCAATCGCAGAACGGCAGAAAAAATCAAAAGGGAAATTGAAAAAAAGGAAAATCTGTTTTACAAAAAATACCCGGAAGCTCTTATTTCCTATTTTGATTTTTATTCCCTGAACTTTGATAATACCAGGCATTATTTTGGGAATTTTATTTCTTCAGAAGAAAATATTGCCTATCATATTTTTGAAAGAAAACAAAAATCAACTGCTACTATTGTGGTTGTTCACGGCTATCTTGAGCACTCAGGATTAAACACCGGAATCTTTGGACATCTTTTGGAGAAAGGCTACAATGTTGCTGTTTTTGATCTTCCAGGACATGGGCTTTCAAGCGGGAAGAGGGGGGAGGTGTCTGATTTTTCAAAGTACTCCTCCATTCTGAATGACTTCTTAAAAATCTGCAGTAAACATTCAGGAAGGAAATACTATATTCTCGGTCATAGTACGGGATGCTCAGCAATTATCGATTATTTGATGAATTATAATAATATATTTGAAAAGATCATTTTGGCCGCACCCCTTGTCAGATCCCGTTTCTGGAAACTCTCCATGCTGGGGCTTTTTCTCTTCGGAAATATTATTAAGGGTCTTCATAGAAAATATGCCGGTACTTCAAATAATAAATCTTTCATAGAATTTATGAAGAAGGATCCTTTAAATGTTAATTTCGTACCAATTCCCTGGATATGGGCATTAAAAGAATGGAACAAAAAAAACCTGTCTTACCCCAGGAAGAATTTATCGGTGAATATTATTCAGGGAACCTGCGACAGCGTTGTAGAATATAAATATAATATAAAATTTATAGAGAAACATTTTTCGGATACCGATATAAACTATATCGAAGGAGCCTCCCACAGCCTTTTAAATGAAGTTCCGGAAATAGCGAAAAAGGTGTTGAGCTGTATAGATAGTTATATATAGATTTTGTTATAAAAATAACTAATGAATACCGGCCATCTCCAGATTAATACCAAGGATGTACCCTTTGTTTGTGCCAGCGTATATCTTCCCACCCTTGATTTTTGGTTTGGTAGTGATCATCTCTTCTATATCTATATCCTTAATATCAATTTCCTTAATAATTTTCCCCGTTGAAGCATTTGCTATTTTCAGATATCCGTCTCTTGATCCAAAGTACAACTTTCCGAGCCTGTATAGCAGGGGTGAAGAAACTCCTCTAATCTGGGTTATAAATCGTTTTGGAGTCCCATTATTCGTCATAAAAAAGACCATTCCGTTTGAAACAACAAAAAGCCCGTTTATTGAGGAGATAATGTCATAGCTTATGTTCAGTTCCCCGGGAAAAGAACTTTCCCAGATTTTGTTGCGTCCGAAGGGTTCAAAGCACACAATTTTTCCTGATTTTTCAGACACATAAACAAAATTTCCGTACACACTCGCGGTCAATAATTTGTTTCTGAATACCGGATTTTCAGTTAGTAGAACCTTTTCAATCTCATTTCCTTCAGGATCATAAATATGGATGATTGAATTTTTATCAACCACCAGAAAATTGTTGTCCTTAATTTTTTGAGGCAGCATTTTTATACTACCTTCCAGCTCAATTGAAAAAACAGGTTCCGTCTCCAGAAACTTTCTTCCAATTATTTTATTGCCGACAACCTGAAGCCATCTGTTAAGAATTACCACAGCTTTTGATTCTATTAAATTAGAGGGTACTGCTCCCCCGGGTATTGTATACAATGGCTTGCCTGAATAGACATCCATGGAAAATGCAGAAACAGCCCCTGTAAATATTATTTGCCTTCCTGCTACCACAGGACTTGAATTGTAATTTACCTTGTTTCCTGTTGATAGATTATTTAAAATTTCTCCCCGCTCATTTAAAATTGAAATAAAGCCATCAGTCGAAACAACTGCGATTCTATTTCCAAATGTACAAATATTGCCGATGAGTTTGGAATCAGCAACCTTGGATCGAGTAATTACAGGATTTTTATTCAGCACAATATCGTATACCAGATCTTTATCAGGAATGGTTATACTTTTGATCCAATCCATATATCCGGCTTTTCTAATCCGGATTACCATTTTTTCTCCAGAAAAAGCAGCTTTTGAGTATTCCCCATTTTTGCTGACAACCTCTCCATCAATTCGAATTTCAGAGTCAGGGGGACTGGTTTTTATCTTAATATTAACCTTCTCCTTTGTTACAGGTAAATCGTCTTCAATTACAATTCCACTGTTTTCTCCGGCAAAATCAATACTGCTGTTCTCATCTTCCGTACTGACATCCCCCTCTGTCCTTATGCTCCGCATTTTTAAATCATCAAGATGCTTTAAAAGTTTTTCTGTTTTCTTTGAGACTGCTTCCGTTTTATCCTGCAATTCTGTTTTTAAGAGAACAACTTTTGAAATACTCTTTTTCAGCATCTTCATGTTCTTCGGCGTTCTATCAAGAAGAATCTGCTGAAGTTCCGTTTCGATAAGAGCAACATCGGCCTCCATTCGCTTGATAATTTCATTAGAAACTACAAGTTCCTGGTTAGCCCCTATTTCAATATCTGTTTGAACTAATTCATTAATAATTTCGGTCAACTCTTCGTCAGATTCTGAGATACTCTCCGACAGCTTTTCCAGTCCGGAAGTCATCGGATCAACCGAAACCCTGCCTTCTCTTACAGCTACAAAGGATCCCTCATCAGTTTTCCATTGAACCAAAAACTCGGTTCCCCTTACTCCGATAACAGCCGAGGGGGTTTTTACCTGGAATTCATCATTACCGGATGTTCTTGCCACTTTACATAGTATTTGTCCAATGGTGAGATTAACATTGACATTTCTTTTACTTTTCTGAATCATAATACTGCCCATCAAAATTTCAGTATTTTCCTGCAGGCGAATGACGGCAGTTTCCCCTAACTGGAGTTCACAAAAGGAAGCGTCTCCTGTTTTTATAAAAGATTCCTTTTTCAGGGTAGTTCCATAATCAACAGGTTCCCAGTCTTCCCCGGTTTTAGAATAGACATCTCCATAGAATGAGGTAACAACAGCGGCATTCATATCAGTATATTCCGGTAGAGGCTTAATTTCTCTTTTGCAAGAAACTGAAAGGAGGAATATTCCAACAAGCCCCGTAAGGAAAATAATTCTTTTATAGAATATTATACTCATATATCCCCCCCCTTGAAGGACTATAAAATGTAATAAAACCGTATAGTTCTCTACAAAATATCAGACATAATACCTCATTATAAGATTCACAGGTAATTGAGTATACTTTACCGGTATCCTGACAATAATTACAGATTATTCGGGAAAAATCAATGAAAATCATAGCAAAGCTTGAACAGTTGGAATTAAGAAGATCTTTCCCTCCAGCTGCTCTATATCCGCTAAAGCGGGCAGTACTGCATTTTACCAGGGAATTTGCTATAAAAACGGCAAAGAATTAGAATCTCATCAAATCATCAAATGTAAATGTCCACTCCGGGGTATAAAGATTCCCTGATGTTTTAAGTTTATACCACGGTGAAATGCTTTCATTTTCAGGATTTTTTAGAATATGAATGTCTTGAGCAGGCATATAGCTTTGTGATAATAAAAATATAATTTCTCCCGATTCGCTTTTTGCAATATCCATAACCGTAATTGCATGGCCGTAGGGATTCCCTTTCTGAACAAAAACATCTCCTATTTGAATATTCTTAACCGGAGTAACTTTTTTAAGCTCATCTTTCAAAGAAGATGTATTTGCATAAGAAAAAACATAATTCATATATTCTCTGAATTTTTTATACGAAAAATCACCTTTCGCATAATTATTGAAATATCTCGGTTTTCCATCAGATAAAAAATTAAAATGTATTTTATTATACTGTTTTTGTTCAAATAAATATTCTGCTCTCAATCTCATTACGGCATCTGCACATTGCTGCAAATTTTTCTTTCCGACATCTATTTTTAATACCGCAAATTGTGCCGATTGATTCCATTTTAGTTCTCCGTTATACAAATATACCCTGTTATCCCCGGTTTTTAGTTCAATACTTCTTAAGAAATCAGCGAAAGAGTCTTTTTCAACCCCGACTCTTGAGTATCCGGCAGGAACCGGGATGGATCTAACACAGGAATATCCCGCCGTTTCCTGGGCTTCAATACTATTAGTATTCCCTGTTTCTTTAAAAAAAGAGGGAATTTTATCTTTTAAATTTTGAGACCCGCAGGATAAAGCAGTCATGCTTATAATCAGCAAGATTACAGGTGTATTTTTCATATATTTATTCTATACCATTTATCTGATACATTACTATTCTCAAGATCCCGGAGATAGCCGAATTTTTAATTATTTTCTAAACTTCTATTTTTTTCAGAAATAAAATGTCAGCATTACAATTTCAATTCATGGATGTCTTCTGTCTTTACATTCCAAAAAGTGTCATACTATATCTTGACTAAATATGCAAAAAAGTGCATAATAAATCCATGGATTTGATTATCAAAAAACATCAAGCATTATCGGAAAAATGCCGGTATCGAATTATGTACTTACTGTCCAGAGCAAAATCCCCTCTTTGCATTTGTGAATTGATGGATGCTCTTAATAAACCTCAGTACAAAATATCGAGGTGTTTAACAATTTTAAAAGAAGCAAAATTAATCAAAGAAGAAAGAGTCGGTAGACTTTTGATGCATAGTCCTGATTTTTCAGATCCGTACAATAAACATATTTTCGACTGCGTTGAAAATATTAATGTTCAAAAAAACACAGATTTAATAGCCGATATTGACAATCTGAACGAAAGACTTTCTTTAAGAGAAAATGGAAAGGTTGTTGTAACATACAGTAAATAATATATCTTTTGTTTTTTTGCTATGCACCGAAATGTATATCGTCAGGAGAGAAAGATGAAAAACTGGAAAAAAATAGCAGTAATAACAGGTGTTTTTTTTGCCGCCTATTTCACCCCCTTCGGGAATGAGCGAATAGGGAATGCAATTGTAGAAGCATTTCATATGTTGCAGGACTATGCAAGAGAACATGTATTACTTTGCCTGATCCCGGCTTTCTTTATAGCCGGCGCAATATCCAATTTTATTACCCAGGGGTCGGTTATAAAATATCTGGGAGCGAGGGCGAATAAAATAGTGGCCTATTCTGTTGCTTCCGTCTCCGGTTCCATCCTTGCGGTATGCTCCTGTACCGTACTCCCAATTTTTTCCGGCATCTACAAACGCGGTGCCGGACTTGGCCCGGCAACAGCTTTCCTGTATTCCGGACCGGCTATCAATGTACTGGCAATAATATTAACCGCTCGCGTGCTGGGTATGGAGATTGGGATTGCCCGGGCTGTTGGTGCAATTGTTTTCTCAATTATTATCGGACTTCTAATGCATCTGATATTTTTAAAAGAAGAAAAAGAAAAAAATGAGGATGGCAACCTTTTTGTTCAGGATGACATGAATGAAAGATCATTGTTTAAAACCGGATTATACTTTTTTACTCTTATAGCAATTCTGGTTTTTGTTAATTGGGGAAAAGATGAAAATATTCAAATTTGGAATCTGATTTACAAAGCAAAATATTATATTGCCGGTTTTTTCCTGCTGTCATTGGTACTGATCCTTATAAAATGGTTTAAGAAATCGGAATTAAGAATATGGATGAGTTCTTCCAGAGATTTTGCTTTGCAGATACTGCCGCTCCTTTTCGGCGGTGTACTTGTTGCAGGATTTTTATTGGGACGCCCCGAACATGAGGGTATAATACGTCGGGAATGGGTAACCATGTTCGTAGGTGGAAATAGTCCTTTTTCAAATTTCTTTGCTTCTATTGCGGGAGCATTCATGTATTTTGCTACTTTAACAGAGATACCGATTTTGCAGGG
Source organism: uncultured Spirochaetales bacterium (assembly GCA_964512945.1). Taxonomy (GTDB): domain Bacteria; phylum Spirochaetota; class Spirochaetia; order CAZEKV01; family CAZEKV01; genus CAZEKV01. The sequence continues at coordinate 6,946 of CAZEKV010000015.1, forward strand.
TTTAATGGGGGCAGGCATGGGGAAAGGTCCTGCTCTGGCGCTTCTTCTTGCCGGCCCGGCATTATCATTACCAAATATGCTTGTAATAAGAAGTGTGCTCGGAACAAAAAAAACTATAGTGTATGTAGCACTCGTCATTATTATGGCAACCATATCAGGATTGATTTTTGGAAATGTAATAAAATAAAATCTAATTTTTGCTTTTAGTAAAGAATAAGGAGAGATCATGGTAATTAAAATATTAGGTTCCGGATGTCCTAAGTGTAAAATGCTTGAAGAAAGTGCCAAAAAAGCGGTTGAACAATCAGGTGTGGAGGCCAGGGTAGTAAAAGTAACTGATCTGAACGATATTATGGATTATGGAGTTATGATTACCCCTGCTCTGGTAATAGATGAAGAGGTTAAATCTGCCGGAAAGGTTTTATCGCCTGATGAAATAATTGGATATTTTAAATAGATGAAAGAGAACGCTAAGTAATGATTTTGTTATCATTGTTTTCTATCGGTATTTTGATAGGCAATTGCTTTATTGACATATTCTTTTACCCCAGGTATCCTCTATACTGCTTTTGGATATATTTTACAGGGGGTACTTAGATTTGATCCAGGCTAAAAATTTAACAAAAAAGTATGGAAAACATATAGCTGTCAATAATCTTAATTTCCATATAAAAAAAGGCGAGATTATTGGTTTTTTGGGTCCAAACGGTGCCGGTAAGTCTACCACTATGAATATAATAACGGGTTATCTGTCGGCAAGCGAAGGGAGTGTTCTTGTTGACGGGATGGATATCCTTGAAAATCCCGAAGAAGTAAAAAGGGGGATTGGCTATCTGCCGGAAAAGCCCCCTCTGTATCTGGATATGCTTGTTGAGGAATATCTTAATTTTACTGCAGAAATAAAAAAGGTCTCGAAAAATGATCTAAAACAGGATCTGGAGAAGATATATGATCTTGTTAAAATTGCAGATGTCCGCCGCCGCTTGATAAAGAATCTTTCCCGTGGGTATCAACAGCGTGTCGGTCTTGCTCAGTCGTTAATTGGAAATCCAAAACTACTTATACTGGATGAGCCTACTGTAGGGCTTGACCCCAAACAAATTATTGAGATCAGGAATTTGATTAAGGAACTGCGATCGGATCACACTATTGTATTAAGTTCCCATATTCTTCCAGAGGTAAGTGCCTCCTGCAGCAGGGTTATTATAATTGACAATGGCAGGATAGCCGCCTCAGATACCCCGGACAACCTCGCAAAGCGTTTGATTGGAACGAACAGAATTGCCATAAGAATAGCCGGGAACAAAAGGAATATTATCCAGAGTCTTAAAGCTATTGTGAACATTGAGGAAGTGAAAGAAAACAAACCCCTGGAGGATGGGGCTGTAGATCTCCTTATAGAGGCAAAAAAAGAGTGTGATGTAAGAAAAGACATATTTGATGTTTTGAGCAAAAATAAATTTCCTATTCTTATGATGCGTACAATGGATATGACCCTGGAAGATATTTTTCTCCATATCGTAAAAACTGAAAAGGGAGTAACTGAGTAATGATAGCAATTTTTAAACGCGAAATAAAGGCATATTTATATACGCCCATGGGTTATGTTTATATGAGCCTTTTTCTTGTTTTATCCGGATTCTTTTTTATTATTGGCTATCTCTTTCTAAGAAATCCGAGGTTTGCCATGTTTCTTCAAGAGATACTGTTTATTTTTCTCTTTACAGTCCCAATTCTTACAATGAGGATTTTCAGCGATGACCGCAAGCAGAACGCCGACAGGTTGTTATACACAAGCCCGCTAAGAGTTTCGCAGATAGTTCTGGGCAAGTTTTTTGCGGCTTTGTTTTTATTTACCCTTACCCTGGGAATTACTTTTTTTTACCTGGTGTTGATTTCTTTTCACGGCAGTGTGGATTTCTGGGAATCCCTGTCCGGTTATCTCGGGTTCTTTTTGATCGGCTCTGTCTTTGTGGCAATCGGGCTTTTTGTAGCTGTTCTTGCAGAGAGCCAGGTTATAACAGCAATTATTACTTTTTGTGTGCTGCTTTCCTTCTATCTTATAGAGAGCCTTTCGGGTGGGATAATTCCAAAGGATATAACTTCGGGAATGATTTTTTCTATAATGGTTGCAGCCGGAATATCCGGATGGCTCTTTTTCTATACAAAAAATATTGTTATTACTGTTCTGATTGGTTTACTGGGTATGGGTTTTGTTGCTTTTGCCTTTTTTGTTAACAAAAATATTTTTATTGGTATAATCTATCAATTTATAATCTGGATTTCTATTTTAAAAAGATTTAAAACCTTTTCTATGGGGATAATTAAGCTTACAGATGTTGTTTATTATATTTCCTTATCTTCATTTTTTATTTATATGACCATAAGGTTTATAGAGAAAAAAAGATGGAGTTAGTACCGAAGATTAAGCAGGATAAAAAGATGAGTAAAAACAGGAATTTGAAATACGGCGGATATGCGGCAGTTGTTACAGCCTTTGTAATTGCAGGCCTTATTGTGGTTAATTTAATAGTAAACAGATTAGGGGTCAGTTTCGATATTACCAGAAACAGGCTTTTTACCTTATCTGATCAAACAAAAAAAATAGTTGCAAACCTTGAGGATGATATTACAATTTACGCCTTCTTCAGAACAGGAAAGGAAAGCAGGACAATTCTTGAGGTAATAAAAAAGTATACATCGATATCAAATAAAATCACCTATAAGCAAGTAGATCCTGATATTAATCCTGGATTTGCAATCAGGTACGACAAAGAGAAAACAGGTATTGCTGTTGGGAGCATAATAGTAGAAAAAGGCAGCAAGTTTAAAGTTCTTAAACTGAAAGAGTTTTACAATTATATTAAGAATTCGACGGGGCAAAGAGAGAAGGTGAGCCACTCGATTGAACAGAGGCTTACCAGTGCAATTAATTTTGTAATTTCTGATTCTATACCGAAGATTTATGAACTTTCAGGGCATAGGGAAACCTCACTTAAAACCCTCGGGCTTTATAGAAGAGTTTTAAATGAAAACTATGAGATTTCAGATTTGAATCTGATGAGAGATAGGGGGGTTCCTGAAGATGCTTCTCTCGTTGTCTGTATCGGCCCCCGCTATGATCTTAATAATGATGAGCTGGTGTATCTCAAAACATATCTTGAAAATGGCGGCAAGATGTTATTCTTGCTGGATATTCTTAGCGAATATCCGATAGGTTTTAATCTGTTGTTAAGAAGTTATGGTATTGTTCAGGAGGTTGGAGTAGTCGCCGAAGCCAATAAGGAAAATTATTATAAGTATCCGGTGGTTCTTATCCCCAATATGGGGGATCACGAAATAGTAAACCCCCTGAAAGAGAAAAAGCTAAAGGTTATACTGGATACTTCTGCACCTTTGAGGATCCTTGATGTTGTAAAAAGAGAAATTGAGGTTAATCCGATTTTAACCTCTTCATCAACTTCCTGGGTTAATACGAATCTTGCCGATCTAAATTCCGGTTTCCCCGGGAAGGGCGGCCATATAGGTCCTTTCGTCCTGGGAGCGGCAATAAATAAAAGGGGAAAAGAGAAAGAAAAGGGATTCCGCATTGTTGTTATCGGGAATTTCCGGTTTATGAAAACGGAATATGAAATAAATCGAGACTTTTTTCTGAATACCCTATCCTGGTTAAATAGCAGACAGGAGACAATCTCAATAAGAGCAAAAAGTATATATAAAATGCCCCTTACCATGAGCGATATGGAAGTGACAGTATACGCTCTTGTTATAGTAGTTATACTGCCTCTTATGATTCTGGGAATAGGGCTTTTTATCTGGCTTCGCAGGAGACATTTGTGAGAAGAAGCCGGCGGATTATTTTTGGGGCATCTGTTTTATGTCTTCTAATTATAGTTTTTTTTCTGTCACCTCTATTATTTAACCGGGATACCGGATCCGGCGGCGGTTCTAACGGGAGAATCCTGATCAGGGATATCGGTGCCGGGGATTTTAAAAAAATAATCCTGACTAATGGAAAAGGTGTTCTTGTTTTTAAAAGGAATGGGAAGGGATTGGAGGCGGAAGTTCCCCCGGGTATTGGGGTTGATAATGAAAAGGTCTATCAAATAGGGCTGGCTGCTCTAAAGGTAAATGCAGAAGTTAAAATAAAGCCTGAGGAAGGCGGATATGGCAAGTATGGGCTTGAAAATCCTTCGGGTAAAGTTGAGGTAGTTTTAAACTCGGGTGAGATAAAAAGGCTTTTTATTGGAAGCAAAACATCCGGAGCCAATGGTATTTATGTAAAACTCGATGGCAGCGATTATGTTTATATTCTCGGAAGAAAATATCTAAATACTTTTTTGTCAACTCTTGATGATTTACGGCTTCGAAATCTTCCTGAGATAAATATCAATAAAATAACTTATCTGAAAATAGCGGGATCCAGAAAGATTGAGATTCTTCCGGTGGAGCCGGGCGAATTGATAAACGGTGGATACTCGGTGATGAAAATGATCGGTCCTTACCGTCCGCGGGGGATCGATGCAAAAAAACTAAGCGAATATCTTAAGAGTATTCCGAATCCTCTGGTTATAAAGGATTTTATTGATGATAATCCAGAAACCCTTTCGCAATTTGGACTTGGTACGGATGCGGTTGAATTTATTCTGGCGGATTCAAAGTCTTCTCTACATATATATGTTGGAGATGATGACAAAAAAGGGGGACGCTATATACGTCAGGCAGGCTCGCCCCAGGTTTTTACGATAGACAGCAGTGATTTAAAATTTCTCGACATAGAACCTTTTAATATTACCGAAAAGTTGATTTTTTTGATGAATATTGAATATGTAGATGCCATGGGTTTTATCGAATCAGGGAAGAGATATAATTTTGGGATAAAAAGATCAAAGGATTCGACGGAATATTATTTTAATTCCAAACAGATGGATGAGAAAAAATTCAAGGAGCTGTACAAGTCCGTAATAGGGCTGATTGCCGATGGGGAAAGCAGCGGATTTGAAAAACCTGATTATAGAGGGGCTGAACTTGAAATACATTTTAGATTAAATAAGGGTAAAGATAGGAACATCAGGATAAAGTTTGTAAATGCTGGCGGAGATTTCTACCTCGTTTACATCAACGGGATATCCGAATTTGTTGTATCGGATACACAAATTAGTAAGATAAAAAATATACTTAGCACTTTTTGATTATTCTTCTTTCCACGGAAAAATCATCCCCTTAAGGGTTCTTGGACCGAGTTTTTCCCTGTCTTTTGCAAGGAGAACATCCCAGGGTATTTTTTTCCTGTCCGCCTCGGGGTTCTCCTCAAGGTAATCGTATTTGTACAATCTGAGTTTTAAAGCATTTTGCTGTAACAGCAGTACTGTGGAAATTCCGGGGACAAAAACACCCAGGAGTACAGCGACTCCCGAATTATGGAAATGAAGCAGTAGTACAATTGGAATAATAAAGAACGATAGTGAAACAATCCATGTAGAAATTGAAAAGAATGTATTATCGATGGTAATTATGAAACACTTCATAAATATTTTTTTGACATTCTTTTCAAGGCGTATACATATTGGAAAATAATACTGGCTCGATATAATCCAGAATACAGAAATCCAGAAAATAATTGCGAAAATAATAACTCCAGGCGTATTCCCTAATTTTCCAAGATAGTACACATATGATGTAATTAATGTTGATATGTGAAAAGCACTTATTGTCCCCATGATAAGGCTGTATTTGAAAGTCTCCTTAAAATAAGAGGCAATATATTTAATCTTTGCTTTTTTGAAATCAGAGATGTTTTTAAGTATTCTTGATGCAATACCCGTATAAAGATAAAAAAGATAGCCCCCGGAAGCTGCCGCAAGCAGCAGGAAGAGAATATTGTAGCCAAAAAAACAGAGAGTGAAAAAGAGATATGCGGCAATTGGAATAAATCCTAAATTTAACAGGACTATTGTAAGAATATTATCCCATAAGTCAAAAAAAGTTTTTTTTACAAGAAAACCAAACATCAGTCTTTTCCCCTTTTTAAGTTTGTTGAGCAGAATACATCTATTTCTTTTCCGTTTCAAGAGAGGAAGGAAGGGATATTGCAGCTAATTTTTTCCCATGCTATGCTGGATTTTTCGGAGATGGAAAAATGGAATGGGACAAAAAAACTTTATCTGCTGTTTTTGATCATACATTGTTAAAACCTGATGCCTCACAAAATGATATCAAGAAAATATGTAACGAGGCAGTCAGGTACGGCTTTGCGGCGGTCTGTATTAATCCTGTTCATGTGAGTTTCGCCGCTGAACTCCTCAAGGCGTCTCCCGTTAGAACGTGTACGGTTATCGGTTTTCCCTCAGGAGCCGGTGCAAGTGAATCAAAAGCGGAAGAGGCCGGTATTTCTATCCGAAACGGTGCGGATGAACTGGATATGGTAATCAATATAGGTGCTTTGAAAGAGAATAACTATAAACTTGTCGAAAAAGACATTCTGTCCGTACTCGAAAAATCCGGTGGTGCGCTTGTTAAGGTTATTATCGAAACCTGTTATTTAGACGAAAAAGATATAATTGCAGTATGCAAAATTGCAAAGGCAGCGGGAGCTCATTTTATAAAAACATCTACGGGATTCGGAAGTGAAGGAGCAACTGTAGATAATATTAGATTAATAAGGAAGATCATCGGAAATGATATGAAAATCAAGGCAGCGGGGGGAATCCGGACACTCGAGAAGACTCTCGATATGCTGAAAGCCGGTGCTGATAGAATAGGAACCAGTGCCGGGGTTCGGATTATTTCCGAAATAAAATAAGAATGAAAAAATTTCTCCCGATTTCCATGAAAGACCTTTATGAAAGAGGATGGGACTATCTTGATTTTGTACTTGTAACAGGGGATGCCTACGTTGATCATCCCTCATTTGGAGCGGCTATAATCTCGAGAGTTCTTGAAAGCAGGGGCTATCGTATTGGGATAATCTCTCAGCCGGATTGGAGGCAGGTCGAGAATTTTACTGTCCTCGGACGTCCGCGTCTTGCCTTCCTTGTTACGGCCGGGAACATGGATTCTATGGTAAGCAACTATACAGCTGCCAGAAAAAGACGGAAAAAAGATGCCTATTCTCCAGGAGGAGTTTGCGGACTCCGTCCCAACAGAGCCACAATAGTCTACACCTCCATCATAAAGGGTGCCTATAAAAAAATTCCAGTTATTCTTGGCGGTATCGAGGCCTCACTAAGGCGGTTGGCTCACTATGACTACTGGGAAGACAAACTACGCAGATCTATCCTTCTGGATTCCAGGGCGGATATGATTGTTTATGGGATGGGAGAAAAAACCATCATTGATATAGCAGATAAACTGGCTGATGGTATTCCAATCGGAGAAATCAGGGATATTCGAGGTATTGTTTACAAAACGAAAGATCGCTCCTGTATTGATAAACGGGCGGTTTTTCTTCCTGAAAATGATCTATTAAAACGGGATAAGGCTAATTTTGCCAGAAGTTTTAAAATCCAGTATGAGAACAGCAATTATCAGAATTCAAAAACCCTTGTGGAACGATATGAAAATGACTATGTAGTACAGACACCTCCCCCCGTCCCTCTTACCCAAAAAGAAATGGATGGGGTATACGAGCTTTCCTACACCAGAGAGTTTCATCCTGCATATCAAAAAGCGGGAGGAATCCCGGCTTTGACAGAGGTAAAATTCAGTCTTGTAAGTAACAGGGGATGTTTTGGGGGTTGTAATTTTTGTGCTCTTGTCTTTCATCAGGGAAGAATCATTCAGACAAGGAGTCATAAATCCCTGATCAAAGAGGCAGAAAAATTTTTAGAAGAACCGGATTTTAAAGGATATATCCACGACGTCGGAGGCCCTACGGCGAATTTCCGTCAACCGGCATGTGAAAAGCAGGTAAAAACCGGAACATGCCTGAATAGAAATTGTCTTGCACCCGATCCATGCAGGAATTTGAATGTATCTCATGTTGATTATCTCCAATTACTAAGAAAGTTGAGAAAGATAGAGGGGATAAAAAAAGTATTTATTAGATCCGGTATTCGTTTTGATTATTTAATTGCTGACAAAAATAATAGTTTTTTTAAAGAGCTTGTTGAATATCATATCAGCGGGCAGCTAAAGGTGGCGCCCGAGCATATATCCTCCGATGTTCTGCGGCTGATGGGAAAGCCTGGAAATAAAGCATTTAATAGGTTTCGGATAAAATTCAAGGCACTTAATGAGATGTGCGGCAAGAAACAGTTTCTTGTCCCCTATTTTATTTCAGGACATCCCGGGGCTACCCTGAAAAATGCTGTAGAACTGGCGGAGTATCTGCGTGCAAATAAAATAAATGTTGAACAGGTTCAGGATTTCTCTCCCACCCCCGGGACTGTTTCAACATGCATGTATTATACGGGGGTTAATCCCCTGACCCTCAAAAAAGTTTTTGTTCCCGTTTCTCTCCACGAGAAAGCAATGCAGAGAGCTTTGCTTCAGTATAAAAATCCCGGGAATTACAAACTGGTTCTGGAGGCATTGATTAAGGCTAACCGAAAAGATCTAATTGGGTTTTCAAAAAACGCGCTCATTCGTCCTGAAAGCCGGTTTCCAGATAATAAAAGAAAATCTACCATAAGAAAATGGAAAAAACGTAAAAGATAAACATATGGCAGTAGATATTTCTGTAGATGGAAAATTAAGCAAGGCTGAACTAAGAGAAAATATGAATTCTCTGGGTAGAAAAGGAACACCCTTTGTTTTTATTGTGGATTTTGATCAAAAAGAATCTCTTTTATTTCCTGTTGATACGATTGATCCGGAATATGTTTTATATGACATAAATGGTTTCAGTAATAAACCGGAGGGTATTGAGACAGTCTCCGGAGGGAAAATTGAATTAAGAAAATCCCCCGTTAGCTATAAGGTATATAAGGAGGTATTTGAGAAAATCCATCGAAGTTTTATCGCAGGGAATACCTACCTGCTTAATTTAACTTTTCCTACCCCTGTCAGGATAAATATGTCATTGAGAGAAATTTTCTACTATTCAGCTGCAAAATATAAATTGTTTTACAACAATGAATTTGTTGTTTTTTCCCCCGAACCTTTTGTAAGGATTAATGATGGGATCATCTCTTCTTATCCCATGAAAGGAACAATTGATGCCGGTTTACCGAATGCAGAAAAACTTATTCTCGAAAACGAAAAGGAACTTGCTGAACACATCACCATTGTGGATCTGATCAGAAATGATATAGGAATTGTAGCAAGGGATGTGAGAGTTGAGCAATTCCGTTATATAGAACGCATTGAAACCTCGGAAAAGGTTTTGCTGCAGGTCAGTTCAAAAATAACGGGGAGACTTCCCAACGACTATAGCAGAAAGATTGGAGATATTATTACTTCCATGCTCCCTGCGGGCTCTATAACCGGGGCTCCAAAGAAAAAGACTGTTGAAATAATCAAAAAAGCAGAAATATATTCCAGGGGATACTACACTGGAATATTCGGGTACTTTGACGGAAACCGGCTTGACAGCGGTGTTATGATCCGCTTTATCGAAAGACAGGGCGAAGGCTTTAGATACAAGAGCGGAGGAGGGCTTACTATTTACAGCGATCCTGTTTCCGAATACGAGGAGTTGAAGGATAAAGTCTACATCCCCCCCGGAACTTTTCGAAAAAAGAAATGTGGTCCAGGATAGCCCCGTCTGTTTATTCCATTGAGGCGTAATAATTCATGAGGCATCCTGATAGAATTATTTTTCTCTCATCCTCCGATAGTTTTTCCAGTTCCAGTTCCAGGGTTTTTGTTTTATTTTCATTTATCAAATAGGCCGAGAGTCTTTTTTTACCATCCTTTAGCGCAGCTTTTATTCCAGGAATAAATATAAAATCATCGTTTACATATTCCGGTTTTTCTTTTGTTGTAAAGGGGATTATTCCCCAGTTAATTAGATTGCTCCTGTATCGCTTTGTAGCATATTCCGAGGCGATATTTGCCCATCCCCCCAGTACTTTCTGACAGGATGCCGCCTGTTCTCTCGCGGAACCGTCCCCGGGTTTAACGGCAAATATAAGACTCCCTATTCCGGTTGTTTCCAGGATTTTCAGGAAATCGTCTTCGTTTGTCAGTTTTTCATCGGCGATTTTGCCAAGAATACTACCAAGGCGGTTTGGAATTGAATACCCTGACATTTTTCCCAGATTTTTCTGTCTTTCTTTTTCCATTTCCAGAAGCCCTTTTGCCCTTCCGACATATTCGGGGTCTTTTCGGGAAAGGGTAAATTCAGCCAGGCCGAGGGGATTGGATCTGTATGAAGAAGTTTCTCCTGAGGGTATAAGCTCATCGGTTGTTGTTACAGGATCATGGATAACAGAGGCAAACCCAAGGAGAAGATTGTCGGGAAGGGGCATCATTTTGGGCCAATCCTTAATATTGGGTCCAAAAATCAGTTTTTCCTTTGTGTCGGCTTTTTTATAATTATTTTTTATTCTGTTATTATAGATCGCTTCATCAAAAGAATAGGCAGCCACGCTTACACGGGACATAACTTCATCAGCACCGCTGAGTTCTCCCTTATTCAGGGCTGTTGCGGCGATGGATCTTGCGTCCATTAACGCAACAGCGGATAACTGCCCATTCCCCGGTTTTGATCCCTCGCGGTTCGGGAAGTTCCTTGTGGTGTGGCGTATGCTCAGATTCTTGTTCGCGGGGGTTTCTCCCGCTCCGAAGCATGGGCCGCAGAATGCCGATCTGATTATCGCTCCCGATTTCATAAGTTTTTTTACAGCCCCGGAATTTAAAAGTTCCATGTAAATGGGCTGGCTTGCCGGGTAAATGCTGAGGTTAAAATGATCGTTCCCAATCGATTTATTCTCAAGGATAAGCGATGCTTCATAGAGATTTTCGTAGGATCCACCGGCACAGCCCGCAATTATTCCCTGATCAACATGGAGCTTGCCATTAATGATTTTATTTACAAGGGGTAGCTGCAGATTCGAATCCTTGAATTTTTCTTTTGCTAATTCTTCAATTTCCCTTAAAATTTCAGATGGATTTTCCTTAAGTTCTTTTATCGTAAAGGCATTGCTGGGATGAAAGGGCAGGGCTATCATGGGTTCTATCTTGCTCAGGTCAATTTTTATCAATCCGTCATAATAGGCTTTTGCCAGAGGCTTTAACAGCTTATACGCTCCGATTCTATTGTGAATAAGGAAATACTCTTTTACCCTGTCGTCAGTCTGCCATATGGACGACAGGCATGTAGTTTCGGTTGTCATAACATCAATGCCGTTTCTGTAGTCAACCGAAAGATTGGAAATACCGGGGCCTATGAATTCGAGTATCTTGTTTTTAACATATCCTTTTTCAAAAACCTCTCTAACAAGAGCAAGAGCCACATCCTGGGGGCCGACTCCCGGTTTGGGGCTTCCTTCGAGGTAAACTCCGATAACTTCGGGGTATTGAAAATCATAGGTTCTATTTAAAAGCTGTTTTACAAGTTCAGGCCCTCCTTCTCCAAATCCCATTGTGCCGAGGGCTCCGTACCGTGTATGGCTGTCCGATCCAAGGATCATCTTTCCGCAGCCGGAGAACATTTCTCGCATGTACTGGTGAATGACAGCCTGATGAGGAGGAACAAATATCCCGCCGTATTTTTTTGCTGCGGAGAGTCCAAAAACATGATCATCTTCGTTTATTGTGCCCCCCACGGCGGAAAGACTATTATGACAATTTGTCATAACATACGGCAGGGGAAAACTCTTAAGACCGCTGCATCTTGCTGTTTGAATTATCCCGACATAGGTAATGTCGTGTGATGCCATGGCATCAAATTTGATTTTAAGATTATTAATATCTCCCGATGTATTATGCTCATTAAGAATTCCGTATGTAATTGTCCCCTTTTTTGCCTCATCAATATCCTGTTGAGCGGGATTTTCGCGGTTTTCAAGGTTTCCATTATTTAAAAAAACTCCCTTTTCGATTGATAATTCCATCATTGTTTGTTTTCTCCAATTCTTCTATTGATTTATCCGTAAAATTGTAAAGTTACTTCGGATATCCCTGGATAAGTATATCATGGAGAGACGGGTTTTGAGGACAGCTGGAAGAGATTTTTTCAGATTATAATTAAAAAAAAAGTAAAAATGCAATCCTGTATCGGGATAATACAAATCTGATATCCTTATCTGTATCAAGCCTTGATGTTTCGCCGAAAAATCTATTATAAATATCATGGCTTTCCGATTTCTCTAGAGTTATTTCTAATTTTTTCGATAAAAGGGCCAGGTGGTATATGGGTTCACTAAAAGAGGTAATTTCAAACATCTTCTCCGAGGTTTTCAAAAGAAAGGGCATGGACAGCAAATTCGGAAGTGTGGTTTTATCACAGAGGGCCGATCTGGGACAATTCCAGTGTAATGGGGCTCTCGCTGCTTCAAAAGGGGCGGGACGGAATCCGCGGGAGATAGCTGAGGAAATTGTTCTTGATCTGGAAAAGAATAAAATTTTTTCGGATTTATCCATAGCCGGGCCGGGGTTTATTAATATCAAGCTTGATGATAAATACCTTGCAGATTTTGTAAACGCTATAAATCAGGATGAGCGTTTTGGCTGTCCCATAGAAGAGGATCCCAAAAATATTGTTATTGACTTTGGAAGTCCCAATATTGCAAAACCCATGCATGTGGGGCATCTGCGTTCCGCGATTATCGGAGATTCCCTCCAGCGTTTGCTTGGATTCTGCGGACATAGGGTTATAAGCGACAATCATGTGGGAGACTGGGGTACACAGATGGGAATCCTTATTACAGAGCTGCGGCATCGTGAGCCCGAACTCCCGTATTTTGATGATAATTACAGCGGGACCTTTCCTGAATCCCCGCCCCTGACACTTGCAGATCTTGAAGCGATGTACCCCGCAGCAAGCAGCCGCTGCAAGGCCTCAAAGGAGGATATGGCAGAGGCTGTCAGGGTGACCGATGACCTCCAGAAAGGGCATAGGGGATATACCGCTTTGTGGAAACACTTTCTTTCCCTTTCCCTGCCTGCCCTTAAAAAAGACTATGAAAAACTGGGCATTGGTTTTGACTACTGGCTGGGGGAAAGCTTTTATGCAAAACAGATGACGGAAATGGTTGAGCATTTGAAGAAAAGCGGGTATGCCGTCGAAAGTGATGGAGCGGTTATTCTTCCTGTTGCGGAAAAAGGGGATAAGAAGGAAATACCCCCTGTGCTTCTTGTTAAATCCGGCGGGGGTTTTCTATATGGAACATCGGATATGGCTACGATTGAATACCGCATGAGGAATTTCAAGAGTGATATTATTTTATATGTAGTTGACCAGCGCCAGGGGCTTCACTTTGAGCAGATCTTCCGTGCGGTGCGTAAAACGAAAATTGTAAAACCTGATACCGTTTTGCAGCACATTGGTTTTGGAACGGTTAACGGAACAGATGGAAAACCCTTTAAAACCCGTGAGGGTGGTGTTATGAAATTGAGTGATCTTATAACCCTGGTAAACGATAAGGCTCTCGAACGTATAAAAGAAGCGGAAATTGCCAGAGAATATTCCAGAGAAGAGCTTGATTTTATAGCCGAAAAAGTCGGTATTGCTGCTTTGAAATTCGCCGATCTTATGAATCCCAGAACCTCAAACTATATTTTTGATTTTGATAAATTCTGTAGTTTCGAAGGGAAAACAGGCCCCTATGTTCTTTACGCTGCAGTTCGCATAAAGTCGATTCTTCGAAAGGCAAAGGCCGCCGGCATCATTGAAGGCAGGATACTTCCTCCTCGCGATCCTGAAAGGCGGTTGCTTCTCACCATTACGGGTATTGCCGATGTCCTGAAGAATGCAGAGGAGAATTATGCCCCGCATTACATATGCGATTTTGTCTATACCCTTTCTCAGGAGCTTAACCGCTTTCTGAGAGAATGTCATATCCTCCGGGAAACGGACGCGGACAAACAGGGTTCATGGCTGGCTGCTGCCGGACTCTCTTTGAGAATAATCGAATTCCTGCTTGATCTCCTTGGAATAGAAATTCCGGAAAGAATGTAGAATTTCCGCACATAAAAGAATAAACTTAAAAAAGGATATGGATCCGCTAAAATCTTTTAAGGCCGCACACTCTATAAGAAATTTATTCTGTTTTGATAAAATGACATGCCCCGCTATGGCCTTTTTTTATTATCCGGGATTCAGGAATTTCCGATTTACATATGTCCTTTTTTTCTGTACATCGGGAATAAAAAGGACAGCCCGAAAGAGGGGTTGTGGGATTAAAAAAAGTAAGATTTTTGAGACTTCCTGAGTCCGATCTTTTTGAGGATATGCTTGAATACAGCATCCTGGTGTAGGGATGATACCGCTTTTTAATCAGATCCTTTGCACTTCCCTCTTCCATTATCCGTCCTCCGTACATTACGGCGATTCTATCGCAGAGGTAAGAGACAACTGTTAAATCGTGGGCGATAAATAATATTGAGAGTTTGTACTTCGCTTTTATTTCAAGAAGCAGCTTCAGAATCTGACTCTGGATTGATACATCGAGAGCCGACACTACTTCATCGCAAATGAGAAATTCCGGTTTCATTATGAGTGCTCTGCCTATTGATATTCTCTGGCGCTGCCCGCCGGAAAAATCGGCGGGTCTTCTTTTGAGATCGCCCGGGCTTAGGCCGAGGTCTTCCATTATCTCTGAGGCCTCAATAAGGGCTTTCTTTTTCCCGGGCCAGGAAGGGGCATATTTATAACCCGATGTAAGAATATTAAAAACAGTCATCCTCGGATTAAGGGATTTGGCAGGATCCTGAAAGATGTACTTTATCTTACTTCGTATATCCCTCGATATTGATTTCTTTTTTTCATTAAAATTAATGGAATCCCCGCTTCCATTAAAAACTATCCCTCCCTCATCGTGTTTGTACATCCTTACAATTAATCTGGCAAGGGTTGTTTTCCCGCAGCCTGATTCCCCTACCAGTCCGTAGATTTCATTCTTTTTTATCGCAAGAGATACCCCGTTTACGGCGTAAACAAATTGGCCGTAACGGGCAAATAATCCTGCCTTGAGATTGAATTTTTTATAAAGCTTTTTTGCTTCAAGGATGTATTCGCTCATGTCTATTTTTCTCCCGGAAAAATACATCTGAATTTATGGGGTTTGTCTATTATTTCGGGAATTCCGCTTATGCATTCCGGCTTTTTCCTGCTGCATCTTGGCTCAAAGGGGCAGCCCGGTTCCGGGGTTAATGGGTCGGGGACAGTTCCGGGGATCGATTTCAGGATATCGGTTGAATAATGCTGTCCGAAGAACGGAAGGGAATCAATCAAGTCTTTTGTGTAGGGAGAGCAAGGTCTATCAAAAACCTCTTCGGCAGAGCCCTCTTCAAGAATAAGCCCGCTGTACATAACAATAACCCGGTCGGCTATTTTTTTTATTAAGCTCAAATCATGTGTTATAAAAATAATGGATAGATTTCTTTTTTCTTTCAGGTTCATCAGTAGATCGATTATTTGCGCCTGGATTGTTACATCCAGTGCCGTTGTAGGTTCATCGGCTATAAGAACCTCGGGATCCGCCGCCAGGGCTGCTGCTATCATAATCCTCTGGAGAAGCCCCCCGGACAATTGGTGGGGGAAATTTCTCAGACGATCTTCAGGATTTGGAATGTTTACTTCTTCCAGGAGATTTATCGTTTTTGCCTCGATTTCCTTTTCGGTCAGTTTTTTATTGTGAGTAAGAAGGGTCTCTTTTATACAGTCCCCTATAGTATAAATAGGATCAAAGGAGCGTCCGGGTTCTTGAAAAATCATACCTACACCCTTTCCCCGTATTTTATTAATTTCTTTTTTTGAAGTGTCGAATATGGATTTGTTTTTAAAGATGATTTTTCCTTTTTTCAGAGAATTTACAGGAAGAAGGTTAATCAACGAGGCAGCTGTAACACTTTTCCCCGATCCGCTTTCTCCGACTATTCCCAGAACCTCTCCCCTGTTTACTTTAAAAGAAATTCCCCTTACGGCTTTCAGTATTCCCGCATTTGTTCTAAATGATACTTCCAGATTCTCTACAGAAAAAAGCTCCATTATGATATCCCCTTATCCTTGTAATACGGATCAAAAATATCGCGCAGGAGATCCCCTATAAAATTAAAAGAAAGGGTCGTAATCAGAAGAAAAAAACCAGGCCACAGGAACCAGGGGAAATTTTTAAGATTACTCAGGGTTGTTATATTTCGATTTATTAAAGACCCCCAGCTGACAGCGGGATCAACTATTCCAAGTCCGAGATATGAAAGAACGGTTTCCGCAAGGATGAATCCGGGAATCCCCAGGGTGATGCTGACAATTAGTATTGAAGACATTTGAGGGATTATATGCTTGAAAACTATCACAAGAGATGGAATGCCCTCAAGTTTAGCGTTAGAAATAAAGTCTTCTCTTTTTATGCTATGCACAAGTCCGCGAATCAACCTTGCACTCCCCGGCCATCCGACAAAGGAGAGTATTATTGTAATTAAAACAAACGACTGCGCGGAATCAAGGTTTCTTGATAGTATCGACCGCAAAAAGAGTATTAGATAAAGCCCTGGAATAAGAATAAAGAATTCAGACACCCTCATTATAAGCCAGTCGGCTGCTCCCCCGTAAAAGCCTGCGAGACCTCCAAAAATTATCGCAAGGGTCAGGGATATTGTCATACCGATAAAACCTATTGTCAACGAAACCCTGGCTCCG
>CAZEKV010000016.1:0-23314 GCA_964512945.1 uncultured Spirochaetales bacterium
ACCACCCTTTCCATACCCCAGCATACAAAAGAAGCCAGCGAAGATTTTAAGGGAACCGGCTTTAATCCCGAAGGTCCTTCGGGAATAGAGGGGCAGGCTTCGCCGGGGTATAAGGACTACTCCAATCTTAACGGGGAATACAGAAGTAGTTCAGAAGAACATGTAAATGCGATAAATACCAAGAAAACAAAGGAAGAAAGCCGCGGCTGGGAAGAAAAAAGAATAAGTGTGGGGGTTGCCATAGATGGAATCTGGACCCGCGTTTATGAGAAGGGGAAACTGCAGTTTAACGAAGATGGAAGCATAAAAAGGGTTTATACCCCGGTAAATCCCGATGATATTAAAAAAGCCAGAGCCTTGATTGAAAAAGCGATAAATTTTGATAAAAACCGTGGTGATTCCGTTGAAGTCAAAACAATACAATTTGATAGAAGAGATCAGTTTTCCGATGAGGACAGAATTGAAAAGGAAAAAGAAGCGATAAGACAAACTATTCTATATTCCATTATCGGAATTGCAACCCTCCTTGTCATTTTTGTGGCCTTCAGACTTATTTCAAGGGAACGTGAAAGACGCAGAAGATTGCGAGAAGAAGAACTCTCAAGGCAGCATCAGGCGATGCGTGAAGCTGCATTAAGAAGTGCGGAAGATGAGGGAATAGGGGTTGCAATGTCCGTTGAGGAGAGGGCAAGGCTTGAGATACAGGAGAATGCGATAAACATGGCACGGGAGCATCCTGAAGATGTCGCACAGCTAATTAGAACCTGGCTGATGGAGGATTAAAATGGCGAAGGCTAAAACAACAACAGGCGGGAAAAAAAGCGGGGGAACTAAATCATTATCGGGACGCCAGAAATCGGCGATATTTCTTGTAACCCTTGGTTCTGAGATATCTGCCGAAATTTTCAAACACCTGAGAGAAGATGAAATAGAAGCACTTACCTTTGAAATAGCCCGTCTTGAAAGTGTAGAACCGGCCGATCGTGATGCAGTTCTTATGGAATTCAAAGAACTGATGATGGCTCAGGATTTTATATCCACCGGTGGTATAGATTACGCCAGAGAACTCCTTGAAAAATCCCTCGGTGCCCAGAAGGCTGTTGATATAATTAACCGTCTGACAAGCTCTCTGCAGGTGCGTCCGTTTGATTTTATAAGGCGTACGGATCCGACACATCTCCTTAACTTTATCCAGCAGGAGCATCCCCAGACAATAGCCTTGATACTCGCTTATCTTGAGCCTCAGAAAGCCTCAATAATTCTGGGTAGTCTTCCCCATGAAATACAGTCGGATGTAGCAAAAAGGATAGCCATGATGGATCGAACGGATCCAAATGTTTTAAGAGAGGTTGAAAGGGTTCTTGAAAAGAAACTCTCAACCCTCTCTTCTGAAGATTATACGGCTGCAGGGGGGGTCGAAAGTATTGTTGACATACTCAACCTCGTTGACCGTTCGACTGAAAAGGTAATAATCGAATCTCTCGAAGAAGAGGATCCCGAATTGGCGGAGGACATTAAAAAGAGGATGTTTGTATTTGAAGATATCGTTCTTCTCGATGATAGGGCAATCCAGAAGGTACTTCGCGAGGTTGATACAGCGGAGCTTGCAAAGGCTCTCAGGGGGGTTGATTCAGAGGTTCAGGATAAAATATTCCGAAATATGTCCAAAAGGGCCTCCTCGCTCCTCAAAGAGGAAATGGAATATATGGGACCTGTTCGCCTGAAGGATGTAGAAGAAACACAGCAGAAAATAGTCTCAATTATACGTAAACTGGAGGAACAGGGTGAAATCGTTGTTGCCCGTTCCGGTGAAGATGAAATGGTGGTTTAGTATGCGATTATCTTTATATTGGATTATGGAATCAGCAAATGTTTTGGGATATCCCTATTCGATTTTCAGGGATCTAAAATATTGCAAGGAGGTCTTTTTTGGCAAAGAATGTTTTTAGATCCGAGGAAATCGTAAATCTTACAAATCCTGTTTTTCTGAAGATGAAGAAAAAATTTACCGAAGAACCGAAGAAAAAAGAAGAGAAAAAAGAGGAATACACAGGTCCCACGGCGGACGATTTGCGTCGTGAAGCCGAAGAATTTAAGGCTAACTGGGAAAAAGAAAAAGAAGCAATGATTTCCGAAGCCCGGGAGCAGGCGGATAAAATTGTTGAAGAAGCTAAAGAAAAAGCCTTCGAAGATATAGAAGAAAAAAATAACGAGATACAGAAGAAGAAACAAGAGGCTGATGATGAGGCAGGAAGGATAATTGAAACCGCAAAAGCTCAGGCGGAAGAAGATGTCAAAACTGCAGAGGCCAGGGTGAAGGAGATCGAAGATAAAGCCTATGAAAAAGGTTATTCCGAAGGGAGTGAAAAGGGCTATGGAGAGGGAAAGGCTGAGGTCGAAAGATTAATAAAACAGTTGCAGAGCATAATATCAAAATCCATTGATAAGAGAAATGAAATTATTGACGAATCGGAAACTCAGCTAATAAATCTCGTTTTGAATATTTCCAGAAAGATAATAAAGGTTATTTCAGAAAATCAAAAGAATGTCGTAATTAATAATGTTATCCAGGCCTTAAGAAAGTTAAAGACTCAGGGTGAGGTTATTATAAGGGTTAATATGAATGACGTTAAATTGACTACAGAACATATTAAAGATTTTATAAGCATGATTGAAAATGTCCGTTCAATTACGGTTCTTGAAGATTCCTCAGTTGATCCCGGGGGATGTATTATCGAGACTGATTTCGGAGAGATTGACGCCAGGATATTCTCTCAATTACACGAAATTGAAGAAAAGATTCTCGAACTTATGCCAATAAAGTCAAGGGTGGAATAATCAAAATGGAAACAGTAAAAGCACGTAAAAAAAGCGATCTGAACGACATGTTTAAAAAATATACTGCTACCCTCGATAGAATTGATCCGATTAAGTACACTGGTGTAGTTCAGAAGGTAAGGGGGCTTCTTATAGAGAGTAGGGGCCCGCAGGTGGTCATAGGTGAGTTATGCCAGATTATTATTCCCGATGGGAGGGGTACAATCTGGGCGGAGGTTATAGGTCTTAACGATAAATCTGTTCAGTTAATGCCCTATGATGATATTGAAGGAATCAAAATCGGTAGTATGGTTATTGGAATGGGAGAGAGATTATTTATTCCGGTTTCTGAAAATTTACAGGGCAGGGTTCTGAACTGTATGGGGCGTCCCATAGATTCCCGGGGGTGTACAGGATCTACCGACTGGTATCCGGTTACCGCTTCCTCTCCCGATGTGTTGAACAGGAAAATTATAAAAGAAAGAATTGTAACAGGCATAAGATCCATCGATGCCCTTCTGCCTGTGGGCAAGGGTCAGCGTATGGGGATTTTTTCGGGAAGCGGAGTTGGTAAATCTACTCTGATAAGTATGATAGCAAGAAATACAAATGCTGATGTTAATGTAATTGCCCTGATTGGAGAGCGTGGAAGAGAAGTAAGGGAATTTATTGAAAATGATCTCGGGGAAGAAGGATTGAAAAAATCAGTAGTAATTGTCTCGACATCCGACACCCCTCCCATTTCCAGGATCAGGGGAGCCTATGTTGCCACTACCATAGCGGAATATTTTAGAGATCGGGGGAAGAATGTAATGCTCCTGTTTGATTCGATAACAAGGTTTGCCAGGGCTCAGAGGGAAATAGGCCTTGCAATAGGCGAACCCCCTGCAACCAGGGGATATCCCCCCTCGGTATTTTCAACCCTCCCAAAACTCCTGGAAAGATGCGGTAATTCCGAGAAGGGGACAATAACCGGTTTCTATTCCATCCTTGTCGAGGGTGATGATATGGATGAACCCGTATCCGATAACGTTCGAGGGATACTGGACGGGCATATCGTATTGAGTAGAAGGCTGGCAGAGAAAAACCAGTATCCAGCTGTCGATGTTCTTCAATCGATTTCGAGGCTGGGGAATAAAGTAACGGATTCTGATGAGCAAAAAATGGCAGGCTATATAAGAAGAATGATAGCAATTTATAGTGAGGCCGAGGATCTGATAAATGTCGGTGCATATGTTAAGGGAACCAATCCTGAAATTGACGAGGCAATTGATAAAATAGGATTAATAAATGATTTTTTATCCCAGACAATTGATGAAAAAGCTGATATCGGAGAGACAATAGCAGCGATGAAAAAAATTATGGGGCTGGATGATTGAAGAAGTTTAAATACCGTCTGGAAAGATTTCTGGATCTAAAAAAATACAATGAACGCAAATGGGAACAGAAGCTGGCCTCTGCGGCGGGAATATCCATGAGAATAAAGAACAGAATAGCTCATGCTTTACGAGAAAAGGAAGCAGTATTTATGCAGCGGTATGAGAAAAAGGATTTTGACATTGACCGATTAATCTATATGGAACATTTTATAAATTCAATGGGGAAAAAAGTTGAACACCTTAAAGTAGACCTCGAGAAAAGCGAAAAAAAAAGAATGGAAATAAAGAAAGGATATCTAAAAGCTGCAAAAGAGAGGAAAGTCCTTGAAAAATTAAAAGAAAAAGAAAGCAGCAAATACTATAAGAAAATTCTGAATGAGGAAGAGAAAGCTATGGATGATATAAATTCTTCCAGGGCATCAAGGAAATTGGCGGGGGCTTAGGAGGAAGTAATTATGGCACGCTATGGTTCAATTGGAGCCGGTACAAGAATATTCACATTAATATTGCTCATTGTAGGTCTATTGATCGGCGGAGTCATATGGTTTGATCAAATAGGCATACTGGATGTGAATGATATCCTGTCTCCTGTTTTGAAATTTGCCGGTTTTCCCGGAAGAAGCAAAATGGAAAATCTTGAAGATCCCGATCTCCTTGACAGAGTAAGATACGATAAACAATGGGAAGCTCTGGCCATGCAAAAGGAAGAGCTTGAAAATCGAAAAATTGATCTGGATCAAAAAGAACAGGATATGAATATTCTAATGGAGGCTCTTAAAGAAAAAGATGAGGAATACGCTGAAAAAGAAATAATACTCAATGATGAGATTGAAAATAACGATACTAAGAACAGGAACCTTGAGGCAAACGCCCGAAAGCTTATGGGAATGCCCCCGGATAATGCTGTGGCTATCCTGGAATCTATGGAGGATGATCTTGATATCATAGATCATCTTAAGATGGTGGATAAGATTGCTGCCGAGAATGATGAAGTTTCTATGGTTGCTTTCTGGATGTCCAAAATGGAAAAGAAAAGGGCTGCTGAAATATTAAGATTAATGAAAGAGGAATAGTTTGGAAATTACTTTTGCCAGTTATATAAAAGATGTCAACCAGTTAAATAATTTCTCGTCCAGAGATATTTCGGGCTTTAAAGATGACATCAAAATGAGCGATACGGATAATAACAGAAAATTTGAGGAAGTTTTTGAAGAAAAAGCAGGTTTTCAGGAGACCGGTAAGGAAAAAATAGAAAAACCCGAAGAGAAGAAGGGGTTTGAGAAATCCCAAAAAAGTGAAAATAAAAACAAGACGGAGACCGTAGAGAACGAGAAAACCGCTAAAAATCCGGAAGCTTCCGAAAGCAACAAGGTTTCTGGCGATAAAATATCTGAAAAATCGAAGAAAGAAAATGTTTGTGGTAAAGTTATAAACAAAAATATCAAAGAGAACAAAGAAAAAGGCGATGAAAAAGAGTGTTTGAAAAAAGAGGAAACTCCGGATTCTTTCCATGTTCTACTGAATGCTGATTCAACTGTCCGTTCTTCGGCAAAGGGAAAGACAAACACCAAAGAAGACAGAATGGATGGAGACCTGCCCGGATCTGGAGATTCAGGGATTAAGAATACAAAGCATCAAGGATTCTGGATTGAAGGAAAGGCGAATAAAAAAATATTAAAGGGAACTGATAGAAAGGAAGAAAAGAAGAAGTCGGTTGTACAGGTAGTTGATTCCCGAAAAGAAAGAATCAAGTCTCACAGGAAAATTTCCGGAATTCAGGGAACCCAGAAGCCTGAGGGTTTGACAAATGAAGAGGCAAAACTCCACTACTTTTCAGACGGGGCTAAGGGCAGTGTAAAAAATACGGATAATATTAATCAGGGCGGGCGATCTGCCCTGTCTGCACAGGATGCTTCGAGTCTTACAAAAGAGCTCAGGGAAACTTTAAATAAAGACATAGTGAAAAATGCCGAAGTAATATTGAAAGATAATAACAAGGGTGAATTACGCCTGATATTAAAACCCGAAAGATTGGGCAAGGTAAGAATCAGAATTAATCTTTCAGATAACCGCTTAGGGGGGAAGATTTTTGTAGAGAATGGAATGGTTCGCTCAATCTTTGAAAACAACCTTGATTCATTAAACAAGGCCTTTAAGGAAGTTGGTTACGAGGTTGGGGAATTAAGCGTCTCTGTCCAGGGAGATTCGAGGGAAAAGAGGGAGAGTAATAACAAAGAGAATCAGAGTGACCGGAAGGGTCTCAGGCTGGATAGTGCCGGTCGCCAGGGATATCTTATCCCATCGATAGATGAAATATTTTTCAGGGATCAGCTAGTTGATCTGGTAGTGTAAAATTTATAAAGGAGACATGAATGTCGGAAATATCGGGAATTACTTTTAAGCAGTCTGCTGCTGAGAAAACAATAATGGATAACAAAGTAAATTCTTTTAATAAGGCTCTAAGTAACAAAAGGGTGGCAAAAAGTGAGCTGGATAAAAATGATTTTTTAAAAATATTAATAACGCAGTTAACACATCAAGATCCTACAGAGCCAATGAAAGACAAAGAATTTGTTGCACAAATGGCTCAGTTCTCGACCCTCGAGCAGATGACAAATATGAGTAAGAATTTCTCTAAGCTATCGGATTTAATGAGTACCGGCAAGGCGGTATCGATGGTGTCCCTTATAGGAAAAACCGTTGAAATCCTTGAAAGCGGAAGAAGAATAACAGGTAAGGTGGAAGCCATAAAAGGCAGGGAAAACCCCCAGTTTTTGGTGGGTAGTAGATATTATGATTTTTCAAAAATCGAAGAGATTAAAGAATAAGGAGCTGCTATATGATGCGATCATTGTACTCCGGTGTTTCCGGACTGCAGAATCATCAGGTAAGGATGGATGTAATTGGAAATAATATTTCCAATGTAAATACCTACGGTTTTAAGAAGGGAAGAGTAACCTTTCAGGATATGCTTTCACAGACAATGTCAGGGGCTGCCAGACCGAATGATGAGGTTGGAGGAGTTAATCCAAAACAGGTGGGGCTTGGAATGTCGGTGGCTTCAATTGATACAATCCATACCCAGGGGGCTTTGCAGTCAACCGGGGTTAATACGGATCTTGCAATTCAGGGTAATGGTTTTTTTATCCTTAAGGACGGGGACAAGAGCTTTTATACCCGTGACGGTTCCTTTATTGTAGATAAAGATGGAACCTTTGTTAATCCTGCCAACGGTAGAAAAGTTCAGGGATGGATGGCGATAAATGTCGGCGGAGAACCCTTTATAAGAACGGCAGCCGATATAGAGGATTTGATAATCCCGATTGGAAGCAAGGATGAACCCTCGGCAACCTCCGAGGTGGATATCCAGTGTAACCTTAACAAAAATACAAAAATTATTGGACCCGATGCCACCGAGAGGGAAAGGCTGGAGGGTACATGGACAACAACCTTTAAAGTATACGATACCTTTGGAGATGAACACAGCCTTGAGTTGAATTTTACCAGGGTAGAGGGTACTGAAAACAATAATAGATGGGTTTGTCAGGTTGTTGTTGACTCCGAAAAAACGAATACTACAGTTGATGTAAATTCAGGAGAGGGGAACAGGGTTATCCAGGATAGCAATTCTTTCTTTGTCGATTTCGATAATCTCGGCACCCTGCAGGCCGTGAGGGATAGAGACCCTGCCGATACGGGAAATCAAAACTTTTTGAGCAATGATTTAAAGGATATTACAAACACTCCGGGGGGTAAACTTTCCGTGCAGATAGGCTTTGATGTAACCGGTGCAAGGATACCGGCAGGCCAAAATTCGGTACGTCAGAATTTTAATCTAAATCTTGGAACAATAGGAAGCATGATAGAGACCCTTACCCAATCTGCAGAAAAAAGTTCCTCCAAGATCTTCAGGCAGAACGGATACCCAATGGGATATCTTGAGAATTTCCGCATAGATCAATCTGGTGTAATAACCGGTGTTTATTCTAATGGAACCAACAGGCTTCTGGGTCAGGTGGCTATGGCCTCCTTTTCAAATCCCGGCGGACTCGAGAAAGCGGGAGAAAATACATTTGTAATAACAAATAATTCGGGGAATGCCATGATAGGCCCATCGGGAATAGCGGGAAAGGGTACTTTTATGGCTGGAGCCCTTGAGATGAGCAACGTTGATCTCTCCGAGCAGTTTGTGGATATGATTGTTACGCAAAGGGGTTTTCAGGCTAATTCAAAAACTATTCAGACCTCAGACCAGATGTTACAGGAGATAATGACACTTAAACGTTAAGGAGTTATAAGCAATAGATGATTGAGGTTACACGGCTGGACAATAGAGTATTTTATGTTAATCCTCACCAGATAGAATATGTTGAGTCTAATCCCGATACAACCTTGATTATGTTGTCAGGCAAGCGTCTTATAGTCAGAGAGGACTATGAGACGCTTTTATCTAGAATAATAGAATACAGAAAGCTTATAGGGGCTTTTAAAAATGAGGAGTAGTTAATAATGGATCTGGGAACCGTTGTAGGGCTTGCTGTTGGTGTTGGCATGGTTCTTTTTGGAATTATTGTCGGTGGCGCCGGTGTGGGTATTTATGTTAATATACCGTCTGTTTTAATTGTTATTGGGGGATCCTTCGGGGCTTTGATGGTTTCAAACCCTCTTCAAAGGGTACTGGCGGTTGCAAGGTATTTTATGCTTACAGTAAATGTCCCAAATTATGAAGAAGAAAAAATAATTGGAACACTGGTTAATTTCTCTGAAAAGGCCAGAAGAGAGGGGCTGCTTGCCCTCGAAGATGATCTCGAAGCTGTTGAAGAAGATTTTATGAGAAAGGGTATACAGCTTGTTGTAGATGGAACGGATCCCGATATAATCAAGAGTGTTTTATATAATGAGCTTAACCAGCTCCAGGAACGCCACTCTTCCGGGATAAAGATGTTTGATGACTGGGGCAAATTATGCCCGGCCTTCGGGATGATTGGAACCCTTATAGGTCTTATTGCCATGCTTGCAAATATGGAAGATAAATCCTCAATTGGAGCCGGCATGAGTCTGGCTCTTATTACAACCCTCTATGGATCTTTCCTTTCCAACCTTGTTTTTGTTCCTACCAAAAATAAACTTGAGGACAGAGATAAGGATGAAACACTTTTAAGGGAAATAATGATTGAGGGAATACTATCAATACAATCTGGGGATAACCCCAGGATACTTGAAGAAAAACTCCTGTCCTTCTTGCCTCCTGCAAAACGAGAGGCGGTTAGACAGGAATCGGCAGGAGATTAGGCCGGGATTGGAAAAGGGGTAAAATGAGAACGAAAAAAAAGAAGTGTCCTCCTGAGGGAGCGGCGGATTGGCTGTTAACCTATGGAGATATGGTAACACTACTACTGACTTTTTTTATTATGCTCTTAACCGCAGCCGAGGTTGACGGGGAGCAGCTAAAGCTTATTCTGGCGGCATTTTCGGGTCTCGGGCTATTTGAAGGAGGGAACACTCTTTCAGAAGGGAAACTGGCCGAACTGGGGAATACTATTATGTCCCTCCCCTCGCGGGAACGGGGAAGGGCTCTTGATAAGGCCAGAAAGCAGGCCATATCCCTTTTTCATCCAGAGAGAAAGTCTAGAGCTGTCGTAATAAAAGAGGACGAGCGCGGTCTTGTCATATCAATAGCAGCTGATGCCCTTTTCCGGCCTGCGAGTGCCGAAATAAACCTCGAGGAAACAAGGGAAATAATCCAGAAACTATCGGTTCTTCTCGGTGCGGACGACTTGAAGGACAGGTTGTTTCGTATTGAAGGGCATACGGATAATACCCCAACGGATCCTGAGGGTCCGTGGGAGACAAACTGGGAATTATCGACTGCGAGGGCAACGAATGTACTCCACTACCTTATTGATTTTGGGGTTAATGAAAAGCAATTTCAGGTTGCCGGATTTGCGGACACTCAGCCGATGTCGTTTTTTGAAGAGGGCAGCCCGGAAGACGTGGACTACATTGATTCACCCGAGGGAAGGGCGTACAACCGCAGAATTGATGTAGTTATCCTGACGAAAGGGCATTTATAGGGCAGAAATGGGAATTCTAATTTTGAAAAGAGGTAAATGGAAGTTAATAGGTTTGCATTTGCCCGGTTTTTTTGGTAGAATTCGATAATTTTTAGCAGGAGTTATTATGGCAGAAGAAGATGATTTTATGGAAGGAGCCGTGGGCGATGACCAGGAGATGGCTGTTGGCCAAAAAGTAGGCTTTTTACCGGCCATAGCAATAAAGGCATTAAAATGGCTGGCCGCTATAATTGTCGGCGGGATTTTTATTGTAACAGTTGTTGTAGTAACCCTTCAGATAATGGGAAGGGGGAAGGAGTCAAAAACATATATTGAGACTTCAAAGGCCTATGAAGGGAAGCCTCCCATACTCACGTGGTTTAAAAACATTGATCAGATACGAGGCAGGACAGCGGATGAAAACCCAAACTATGTTACACTGACGGTTGAAATCGGCTATAAGATGAACAAGGCTCTCCAGAGTGAGTTGATAGACAGGACTTCCAGACTGAAGGATTTGATAAGAAGTTATTTCAGCAGTAAAACGGTGGAAGAGTTAAACAACGAAGAGAGGGTTAAAGAAGAGCTAAAGAATAAAATAAATGATATAATGCGATCAGGCTATATAGAAGAGGTTATATTTACGGAATTTTCAATTATACCACAGTAAAAAAGGAAAAGATTAAAGATGACAGAAGTATTATCACAGGATGAAATTGACCAGCTCCTTAGTGCGATTTCCTCGGGTGATATTGAAAGTGCAGAAGATGTTTCTCAGGTTACGGATCAGAGGAAGATTAAAATATACGATTTTAAGCGTCCTGACAAGTTTTCCAAGGAACAGATAAGAACTGTTTCAATTATGCATGAAACATTTGCACGTCTGACAACTACATCCCTTTCCGCCCAGCTAAGAAGTCTTGTTCATGTGCATGTAGCCTCTGTAGATCAGCTTACCTATGAGGAATTTATTCGATCGATACCCAATCCGACGACCCTGGCAGTAATAAACATGGATCCCTTAAAAGGCTCTGCGATTTTAGAGATTGATCCCTCGGTTACTTTTTCAATAATTGACAGATTATTCGGAGGACAGGGAGAGAGTACAAAAATATCAAGGGATCTCTCTGATATTGAACAATCGGTGATGGAAGGGATTATTGTCAGGATCCTCGGTAATATGAGGGAGGCGTGGAGCCAGGTAATAGATCTAAGGCCGAGACTCGGACAGATCGAGACAAACCCTCAGTTTGCTCAGATTGTGCCCCCTACGGAGATGGTTGTCCTTGTGACCCTTGAGACAAAGGTCGGAGAGGTAGAGGGAATGATGAATTTTTGTATACCTTATCTGACTATCGAGCCGATTATTTCCAAGCTGTCGGCTCAGTACTGGTATTCATCCGTAAGACGCGGGACTACAACGGAGAATCTTAATATTTTGAGAGAGAGGTTGGCTTCGGTTGACATAAATGTTGCGGCGGAAGTAGGAAGTATGGATCTCACGGTCAGGGATGTCCTTTCTCTCAGGGGTGGCGATGTTATCAGGTTGTACAATGTAAGGGTTGGCGATTCAATGGTCTTGAAGGTTGGAAATAAAAAGAAGTTCTTATGTCAACCAGGTGTTGTTGGAAATAAAATAGCTGTTCAGATTACTAAAAAACTTGAAGATGTAACAAAAGAAGAGTTTGAGGAACTTACAGCTGAAGGAGAGGAATAAAAATGAGTGATGGATCCCTTTCACAAGATGAAATAGATGCTTTACTTCAGGGCGGAGGCGGAATTGATGCGGTCGAAAACGGTCTGTCGGGAATATCTGAGCAGGAACGAAATGATTTTCAGAATTTATTATCGGGAATTGTCCAGGCTCAATCGGCAAATCTTTCGGGATTAATTACGAACAAGAATGTATCCATTAATATTCCTGCCCTTGATGTTAAATCAAGAAATGATTTTCTTAAAGATATGCCGGAAGAACTCGTCGGTATTACAATAAACTACTCCGAGGGTCTTAAGGGTGAGCATTTATATGTATTAAAGCCCGAAACAGCCATAAAACTGGCAAGTTTAATTGTCGGCCAGAAGGATGTTGAGCTTAATGAAATGGCTCTTGAAGCCCTGAAGGAGGCGATGTCTCAGATAACAGGAACGGCTTTAACTGCGATTGGCGATAAAATCGGAAAGACGGTTATGCCCGAAGCGGGTGACAGCAAGCATTCTCCAAAGGCCATGCTAAAGCTGCCCTCGGATGATTTCTTAATCGCAGCATATCCGGTCAATATTGAGGGTGAGCCTCCTGCAGAGATATATGAAATTTTCAGTCTTAAAATAGTTAAAGAGATTGTTGGAAAAACCTCAGATTCTTCGGCAACGGGGGCGTCTGGCGGGGGGAATCAACCGGCAGCTGCCCGGCAGCAAGCAGCCCCCCAGCAGGAATTTTTTCCACAAATGCCGACTGTTCAGGGTAATCCGAATGTCAGATCTGTACAATATCCGACTCTACAGCACCAGGAGATGAATCAGGATCAGGGGAATATCGGTCTTCTTATGGATGTATTCATGGAGATGACCGTAGAATTGGGAAGAACCAAGAAATCAATAAAAGAAATACTCGGGATGGGCGAGGGGACGATAATTGAGCTTGATAAGCTTGCCGGTGAGCCGGTAGATATCCTTGTTAATCATAAACTGATAGCCAAGGGAGAAGTTGTGGTTATTGATGAAAATTTTGGTGTAAGGGTTACCGATATTATTTCATCGGCTGAGAGATTATCGATATAAAAGAATTAATATTCCTGGAGGGGGGAGTGCTTAAAAGATACTTATTTATATTAACCATAATAATTGTCGCGATAGCTCCGTTGATTGCCCAGGAAGATTCCTCCAATGGGGATTCTGTAAATGGCGGCGAAACAGATAAAAAGTCTGAAGATGGTAAAGATTTTCTTTCACCTCAAACAAACCCCGAGGATATAATCATAGATGGATATTCTGATAAT
Source organism: uncultured Spirochaetales bacterium (assembly GCA_964512945.1). Classification (GTDB taxonomy): domain Bacteria; phylum Spirochaetota; class Spirochaetia; order CAZEKV01; family CAZEKV01; genus CAZEKV01. The sequence continues at coordinate 13,246 of CAZEKV010000016.1, forward strand.
AGCGGTAGAGATGAGCAACTTGCCGCCGGCAAGGGGCTTGACATATGGAGCTACTTAAGGATGCTTGTAACCTTAGGTATAATTATTGTTGTAATATATTTTTTTATTAAATTATTGAAAAGAACCTCAACTCCGGATTTGGACGAGAATGATATAATAAAATTGCTATCCAGTAAAACAATAGGTCCTAACAGGATGCTCCATCTGGTTGAAGTAGGAAAGGAAATGTTTCTAATAGGTGCGGCTGATAATTCAATATCGATTATTTCTGGAATAGAAGATAAGGAATCTATGGATGAAATAAGGTTAAAAGCAAGCTCAAAAGGGGGAGCCGTAAAGAAAAATTTTAGAGATATTGTTGCGGGGCTTTTTAATTTTAATTCTATAGGAATTGAAAATAAAAGGGTTTCCATTATGGATCCCGGAGAAAGCCTTAAAAAGCAGCGGAATAAATTAAAAAACATGTAGATGAACTAAGATTATTTCCTGGGGGGGGAATGAAAAACACATTAAAATTCTTATTTATCCTGGTATTTCTGATTGCTGTCTTCTTTACTGCTGCGGCACAGGAGGTCGGTGATGAAGAAAGGTCGATACAAAGGATCGAACAAACAACTGATGGCCTTACTGTTCCATTTGTCGATCTGCAAATAAGGGATCCAAAGAGTAATAAAGAAGTTGCTCTGTCCATACAACTCCTGCTCCTTCTATCTGTAATCACAATTGCCCCATCGATAATTCTTTTGATGACATCATTCCTGAGAATAGCGATTGTTTTAAATTTTATAAAAAGGGCTCTTTCTTTACAGCAGGTGCCTCCCGGGCAGGTTCTGATGGGAATAGCCCTGTTTTTGACAATATTTGTTATGTGGCCGACATTTAATGTGATCTATAATGATTCTTTTAAACCCTTCTCTGAGGGGAAATTGTCTGCTGGAGAAATGTACAAAAAAGCCGAGTCTCCGCTAAAAATTTTCATGTTTAGTCAATTAAGAAAAAATACCGGAAACATAAAGTTATTTATGAATATGCAGAAGCTTCCCGCCCCAAAGAATCTTGCTGAAATACCAATTCACGTTTTGATTCCTGCTTTTATACTAAATGAATTAACGATAGCTTTTAAGATTGGGATACTTCTTTTTATACCCTTTATTGTGATTGACATGATTGTAGCATCGATCTTGATGTCCATGGGGATGATCATGCTGCCTCCTGTTATGATATCATTGCCGTTTAAATTAATACTTTTTATTATGATTGACGGCTGGGGTTTAATCACCCAGCAATTAATTGCAAGCTTCAGATAGGAGGAAAAAATGAGTCTTGGTTTCGCTGTTCAGATAATTCGCAGTGGTGTATTGCAGATACTGCTAATCTCAGCTCCCGTTTTAATTGTAGGGATGGTTGTGGGATTGATAATTTCTATTTTTCAGGCAACAACGTCAATACAGGAGCAAACACTTACATTCGTTCCAAAGATTGCTGCAATTCTCGGAACTGTAGCATTTCTTGGCCCATGGATACTGGCTTCCATGCGTCAATATGCTTTTAGAATATTCCAGTTAATACCGGAGATGGCAAAATAAAATAGATGAACTTTGAACCGTTTGTTAATAATTCACAGCTATTCCTTCTCATTTTTATGCGGATATTTGCCATGGTTCAGATAGCTCCCCTGCTCTCTTCCAGTGCCATTCCCCAAATTGCAAAAATAGGGCTGAGCGGGTTTACAGCAATAGTAATTTTTCCCATGGTTCAAAAAGCAGGCTATACAATACCTGAAAACGGGCTTGCTTTTGGAGCTCTTATTCTCGGTGAAATAGCTATTGGAATAATAATTGGTTTTTTTCTCATTATTTTTTATACATCATTTCTGGTAGCCGGGCAAATTTTTTCCATGCAGATGGGCTTTGCCGCCTCACAGGTTTTTGATCCCTTAGCTCAGATACAAATACCGATAATGGGGCAGTTTTTAAATTTGATTGCCATGTTTGTTTTTATATCAATAAGTGGTTTTCAGAAGTTATTCCTGATAGGTGTATATCGCTCTTTCCAGAGCCTGAGAGCCTACGATTTTGTGTCTCAAAAATATCATATTTTCAAGTTTCTTTTTGGAAGCCTTACAAAATTATTTGAACAGGCCTTAATAATATCCTTTCCGATTCTCGGAACCCTTTTACTGGTAACTGTAACAATGGGTCTTCTCGCAAAAGCCGCACCCCAGATGAATTTACTGATGCTCGGTTTTCCTGTTAAGATCGGTGTTGCCTTTCTATTATTGTTTCTGGCGTTACCATTCATAATGGAGAAATTTGTTGATGTTATAAATATGAGTTTTGATGAAATACAGGTTTTTGTAACAAGAAATGGAGTGTCTGGATGAATAACGGAGTGGACACTAAGGATTATCTAACAAATTCTTATTTTCCTTTTGGTATGGACATGCAGTGGTTTGCTGCGGAAGACGAAGGGAGAACTGAGGATCCTACCGAGCATAAAATAAGAAAGGCAAGAGAGGAAGGAAAGGTTGCAAAGTCTGCCGATCTCGCTTCATCCATTGTATTGCTGTTTTCAATCATAACAATTGGAATTATGTCTACTTTTATAATGGAAAACCTGATGGATATGATGACCTTTTTTTTGAGCATATCGACAGAAGCGGATATAAACTTTGACCACAGAATAATGCCGGCATTTTTTTCATATTTTATAAAAGTATCTTTTCCTGTATTTGGGGTCAGTTTTGCGGCTGCGTTTATGGGAAATGTTTTACAGGTTGGTTTCTTTTTTTCCAAAAAGCCGATTCAGCCCGATTTTAAGAAAATAGTTCCGAATTTTGCTAAATTTTTTAAAAGGGCATTTTTTTCAGGGGAATCCCTTTTTAATCTGGTAAAATCTATACTGAAGGTCTCGGTTATAGGGTTTATTTCATATATAAATATAGTTATTGAACTTGAGAAACTTGCGACTATAGTGTATAGACCATTTTTATTTTCGTTAGGAATAATTGCTTCCATTGCCTTCAGAATTATGGTTTCTTCCGCTGTTTTTCTTCTATTGCTCTCCATACCCGATTATTTTTTCGAAAAACGGAAACATAAAGAGTCCTTGAAAATGTCAAAACAGGAAATAAAAGAAGAGAGGAAAATGATGGAGGGGGATCCATTAATAAGAAGCAGACTGAAGGAAAGAATGAAGGATATTTTGACAAAGAATATGATAAGAAATGTACCTGATGCGGACGTTATTGTAACCAACCCAACCCATTATGCAGTTGGTATGGAATGGAAGCGAGAATCGATGGCTGCTCCCATGGTAATAGCAAAGGGAATGGATAATCTGGCATTTAAAATAAGGGAAGTTGCAAAAATAAACGATGTTCCAATAGTGGAAAATAAACCCCTTGCAAGGGCGTTATATGCAGAGATAGAGATTGGGGATGTAATACCGGAAAAATACTATGAGGTTATGGCTTTAATAATGTCAGAGGTTTATAGAATCAGCGGAAAAGAAGCTGTTTAAAGGGTAAAGGGTAAAATATGTCGGATATGGCCAAAAGCATTGGTTCCTCGTTTCTTCAAAATAGGAGTGACCTTTTCATTGCCGTATTTATTATTGTCATTGTAATTATGCTGATAATTCCTCTGCCTACTTTCATGCTGGATTTTTTTATGATATCCAACATTGCTCTTGGTCTTATAATCATATTAACGGTTTTGTCCACAAGAAAGGCTCTGGATTTTTCAATATTTCCGACATTACTGTTAATAACTACAATTTTCGGTTTGGCACTAAATGTATCCTCTACAAGATTGATATTATCGATGGGAAGTGAGTTTGATGGGAGAATTGTAAAAGTATTTGCGGAATTCGTTGTTGGGGGGACTTCTTCCGGAGAGTTCACCGGTGATAAACTTGTTATTGGGGTAATTATCTTCCTTATCTTAATTGCAGTTCAGTTCATTGTAATTACGAAGGGTGCAACAAGGGTAGCAGAAGTAGCTGCCAGATTTACTCTTGATGCTCTTCCTGGAAAGCAGATGGCAATTGAAGCCGAATATAATTCTGGTGCATTAACGGAAGAAGAGGCTACTCAAAAGAAAAATGAACTACAGAGGGAAGTGGATTTTTATGGAGCCATGGATGGTTCTACAAAATTTGTATCCGGAAATGTAGTTGTAGGGATTCTGATTACGGCAGTAAATATTATCGGGGGAATGATAGTGGGGATTACCCTGCATCATGAATCACCGGGGAATGTCGCATCTACGTATCTTTCGCTGGCAGTCGGTGATGGACTTGTTTCCCAGATACCGACCCTGCTTATTTCGGTTTCAACAGGTCTTATTGTAACAAGAGCGGGAACAGACGGGACACTCGGGCAGGATGCGGCAAGACAATTTATGCGTCAGGGTCGGGTTTACTGGATTGCTTCTTTTCTTTTGTTTGTGATGGTTTTTATTCCCGGATCTCCAAAATTTATACTTATAATTATGGCCTCCCTAACAGGTTTCCTGGGATTTTACATATCCAGAAAAGAAATCCGTGATGCTGAAAAAGTAAAATTCTCTGCAGAGGCCGAAAGACGGGCGGAAGCTCCCCCCGAGATATCTCCCGTAGTACCCCTCGATCCATTATCTCTGGAATTGGGCTACGGCTTAATCCCCCTTGTGGACAAGGAACAGGGGGCTGAGTTACTTGATAGAATAACACGAATAAGAAGGGAATCCGCTCTGGATCTTGGTCTGGTTGTTCCAAGGATACGGATAATTGATAATATGCGCCTTGAACCCTCTGAATATAGCTTTAAGATAAAGGGTGTCGAAGTAGGGCGTGGAACAATTAGAATGGGGTATTATATGGCGATCAATCCAGGAAATGTCAGAGAGGAGGTGGCCGGAGAAGAAACAAGAGATCCGGCTTTTGGACTTCCGGCTCTCTGGATTACAGAAGAAACCAGGGAGAAGGCGGAACGAAACGGATACACGGTTGTGGACAGCCCCTCAATCATTGCCACACATCTGACTGAAATAATAAAAAGGTACGCCTCTGAGATACTGGGAAGACAGGAGGTTCAATCAATCCTCGATACACTTAAAAATGACTACCCGGCAGTTGTAAATGAGGTTGCAAAAATACTATCAAATGGTGAAATCCAGAAAGTGTTACAAGGGCTCCTGAAAGAGGATGTTTCCATTCGCAATATGATAGCAATACTTGAGAATCTTGCAGATTATGGAAACATATCAAAAGACATAGGCTTTCTTGTCGAAAAATCAAGACAGGCATTGGGTCGCCAGATATGTCTGCAGTATGCTGATGAAAATAAGGTGATTAAAATTCTTACTATAGATTCGGAACTTGAGAAAACCATTATAGACTCAAGGGTTGAAACTGCTGCGGGGAATGTTGCTTCCCTCAATCCTGAGACCCAAAGGGCGTGGATTAATTCCTTACTTAATTCGATCAAAATTGCCCAGGATATGGGGCATTATCCAATCATTTTATGCTCCGAGGCCTCAAGGCAGCTTGTAAAACAGAGTACAATAAGGGATATACCGGAATTGGTTGTATTATCCCTGCCCGAGATAGCATTTGATATACAGATAGAAAAAATCGGCGAAATTAAACTGGAAGGGTAGAAAGAGAATGGATTATTTCACTGAGCAGGCGTATTCTCATGAAGAAGTAAGGGAAAAAATTCGCATAAAATACGGTACAAAGGCACGAATCATGACCCATAGAACAGTAAGAATCGGGGGCTTCCTGGGATTTTTTACAAGGGAGGGTGTAGAAGTAACAGGTTATATTTCAAAAGAACCTGAGAGGAAGATGAATTTAAAAATGGAAGATGAAAAAAGAAAAATACTCCATAATCTTACAAAAGATAAAACAATTGATGTTGTACTGAAAGAGGTTAAAGAAATAAAAGAACATATAGCGAAGGAAAAAATCCTGAAGAACGAAACCATACATTCTTCAATAAAGGAAATTGAGGAACTGCTTATGGCTAACGATTTTACCTTCGAATTTATAAATAGTATATCAAACAGGCTAAAGAATAAAATGACTCTCGATGAGCTTGATAATTTAAAATTTGTTAAGAAACGTGTTAAAGAGTGGATAACGGATGAAATAATGATATATGAAGATAAAATTGACAAAATCCCAAAAATATTTGTAATAGTGGGGCCTACCGGGGTTGGAAAGACAACAACGATCGCTAAACTTGCCGCTATTTTTGGGATAAGCCGGAAAAATGGAAAGAACAATAGTGTAAGAATTTTAACGATAGATAATTATAGAATTGGTGCAAAAAAGCAAATAGAAACCTATGGTGAAATAATGGGGATTCCTGTTTCCTGTGTAGAGACTTTCAGGGATCTGAGAAAGAAACTTGACCTCTACAACGATATCGATCTTATTTTGATTGATACAATAGGGAAGAGTCCGAAAGATTACATGAAGTTGGCTGAAATGCGTGAATTACTGGATGCCTGTGGCAGTACGGCAGAAATACATCTTGCCATCTCAGCTTCAACAAAGGCCTCTGATGTAGATGAGATTCTCCATCAATTTGAGCCTTTCAGATACCGCTCAATAATTCTTACTAAACTTGACGAAACAATGAAAGTCGGAAATATAATAAGTATTTTATCAAAAAAGAAAAAGGAACTTTCGTATCTTACAGTTGGGCAGGTTGTTCCGCAAGATATAGAAAAGGCATCTGTTGAGAAAATATTAATGTATCTTGATGGTTTTAAATAATAATTATGGAGTACTATAAATGGGTGATCAAGCCGAAAAACTAAGAGAACTTGTAAAAAACAGAAATATTTCTTTAAAAAAACGAACCAGAGTGATTACAATTTCAAGCGGGAAGGGGGGGGTTGGAAAAACCAATCTTTCAATTAATCTTGCGTTAGCCTATAAGAAACTGGGTAAAAAAGTTATTGTTCTTGATGCGGATCTTGGCCTTGCCAATGTGAATGTTGTTTTAGGGATTATACCGAAGTATAACCTCTATCATCTAATAAAAAAACAAAAAAAGATGAAGGATATCATTCTTGATACAAACTATGGGATTCAGATTGTTGCGGGAGCTTCGGGTTTTTCTAAAATTGCAAACTTGAATGAAGAAGAAAGAGAGAACTTTATCCAGGAGTTACTGGAACTTTCCGCTGCAGACGTAATTATTATTGATACAAGTGCCGGTGTCTCCAGCAATGTTCTTGACTTTATAGCTGCCGCAGATGAAGCAATAATAATTACCACTCCTGAACCCACGGCCATTACAGATGCCTACGGAATAATAAAGATTATAGCAACGGAAATAGATAATTTCAATCTGGGTTTGAAACTTATTGTAAACAGGGTGAAATCCGTTACAGAGGCAAAAAATATTGCAGAGCGGGTAATAAATATTGCAGGGCAATTTTTAAACCTGAATGTTGATTATCTTGGTTTTGTATATGAGGATCCCCTTGTTCAGAGCTCTGTTATCAAGCAAAAGCCTTTTTTTATAGTTGATCCGGGGGGAAAGGCCTCGATATGTGTACAGCATATTGTTAGCCGGTTGGAAAAAGTAGAATACAAGGGAGGGAACGGTGTCCTTGGTTTTTTAAAGAAGCTCCTGGGCCGAAGCGGGTAGCTTGACTGGCTTAATAATTTGACATAATCTGTAATGGGGGCGGTTCTGTCCGTTGGGATGCAGGGTGGTTATATTTTAGTTTGAAGATGCCGTATTTTAACGTATGCGGAGCTGTTTTCCCGGGCATTCTGGCCAGGTTATTATTTCAGGCAGCATTTGAAATGCTGACCGTTGATACGGATATGATTTGCGGAGGGATGAGATTGCGTAATTCAGGTCTGATTATTGCTCTTGCTGTTTTTGCCTTCATTTTGTCGATAATTGTGGGAATTTTTAGTGGTGTTGGTATCTGGACTATAATTTTCCGGGCATTAATAAGCGGTGTGGTTTTTGGAGGAATCGGCATATTGATTTTTACTCTTATCGAAAGATTCGTTCCCGAGCTTTTTGACAGTGCTACTGTTAATAATGTGGAGGGTGCTGGTGATTTCGTTGATGAGAAAGAGGCCGGGAATATTGATATACTCTTGCCGGATGAGAACCCCCATTCCGAATCAGATCCAGGTTTAGAAAGCGGGCTTGTCGAAGAGGTAGAGGAGGCGAGTGTAGATTTTGAAACGGACTCCGGAGAAGAAAAAACGGAAAATGAAGAAACGCCAAAAGCTGATATTATGGAATTGATAGGTAATGTAGAAGATCTTCCGGAGCTTGAAGATTTTTCCTCTACGTATTCCAGTGAGGCTCCTGCAGGCAGCGGTGTTGAAGATGGGACTGAAAATGGATCAGATTTCTATTCCGGGGGTAACAGCCGGAACCAGCCTGAGGGGGCGGAAGATCCATCGATAATGGCAAGGGCGGTTCAGACTATTATGAAAAAAGATCAGGAAGAGTGAGGTGTTCTGTGAATTCATTAAAAGAAAAAACAGAAGAAGAGTTTTGGATTGAATACAAGAGAAACAGAGATCCGGTAATACGTGAGAAATTTATAAAACAATATGCCCCACTGGTAAAATATGTAGCTGGTAAGATCGCTGTTGGTATGCCTCATAATGTAGAATTTGATGATCTTGTTTCATTCGGCGTTTTTGGATTATTTGATGCAATAGAAAAGTTTGATCCGGAAAAGCATGTAAAGTTTAAAACTTACGCTGTTACCAGAATAAGGGGCGCAATCTTTGATGAATTAAGATCAATAGATTGGGTTCCAAGGTCTGTAAGGCAAAAAACCAGGGAAATAGATGAAGCGGTTCACAGGCTGGAGTCAAATCTTGGAAGATCGGCGACGGATCAGGAAATTGCCAGAGAACTGAATATGTCGGGTGAAGATTTTCAGAAGACCCTGCTAAAAGTCAGCGGGACATCGATCCTGTCATTAAATGACATCTGGTATACCGGGGACGATAACGACAAGGTTGCCATTGTTGATAGTATTGAATCTCCAAAAAGTTTGAATCCCGATATGATTGTTGAAAAAGGGGAGATAAAAAGGGTGATAATTGATGCAATAAACAACCTCCCCGATAAAGAGAAAAAGGTTCTGGTATTGTACTATTATGAAGATTTGACGTTGAAAGAGATAGGTAAAGTACTTAATGTTACGGAGTCAAGGATATCTCAATTACATACGAAAGCAATAATGCGTTTGAGGTCAAGGTTGACAAATATTAAGAAAGGAATTTTTTAGAGATGGATAATGGTTAATCTTCAGCAGTTACGCGATTACATGAACACTATGGCGGAAGAAGATAGAAAGATCAAATCCGTCCGCATATCTGGAAAAACACTTGAGGATGCATTGACTCAAGCCTCAATTGAGTTAGGTGTCCCCCTCGTAGATCTGGAATATGAGATCTTGCAGTCGGGAAGCAGCGGAGCGTTTGGAGTAGGCAGGCAGGATTTTATAATAACCGCCTATAAGTCGTTAAAAATGCTGGAATTTGAACCTCAAACGGGCGGAGAAGATGTTTCTTTCCCCGGCCATAATAAAAGCAAAAATAAGGGAGTAAAGGATAAAGATGGCGAGGTCTTTTTGAAGTTTACCCACAATGGTGTGATGCTGAAATCAACGAAGGCAATTGGGAAAGGAAAACGAGTTACCGAAAAAGATGCGATACATATTCTAAAAAGCAGGCAGGTTGGTAATTATGATTCGAATATGGTTGCAAAGGTAATTAAGCGTGCAGATTCTCAATATGTTAAGGTTGCTGACTTTACATACAATCCTGCCAACGATTCGGTTATTACCATTGATATACGGGATATGGACATGAAAGCTTTTATTACTATAATGCCTCCCGGTCCCGGTGGTATTGATTTGACCTCAGAATCAATAACTATGTTTTTAAAAAATAACGGTATCTTTTTTGGCATAAAGGAAGAAGAAATTGCCAATATTGAGCAATATCCAGTATACAATGAGCCTATTCTGATTGCCGAGGGGCCAAAAAAGCAGCGGGGGAATAACGCTAAAATAATAAA
>CAZEKV010000017.1:0-22556 GCA_964512945.1 uncultured Spirochaetales bacterium
TAAGAGAGATTATGTTGTGTGAAATAATGGTTAAAAATGTTCCAATGGTATAGAAGACTATCATTACAAAATAGACTTTTCGAATCCTGGTTCGATGCATAACAAAAACTGTAATGAGCATCGCCAATAATGTTCCGAGCATAAAAGATGATATTGGTATACTTATTATGGAACTGCCTGATAAATTAAAAATATTAATCGGATTTGATTCGTAGATCGCTTTTATATGCAGAGGTAAAAAAGCCAACGGCTCAAAGGCCGCAAAGAGAAAAATAAAAGAGGTTAAACGAATAATCCTCATACTCGCTCTCGTATGGAGTGTAATAATCTCCTTTTTCCGCCTGAGGAGATTCCCGTCGGAATTTATCAAATACATAAGTTCAAGCAGCATAAAGGCTGCTATTAATGAAATAATAATAATTGTACCGGCATCCATAAGAGCATCATTGATCTGGGCATTGATAAGTTTTTCATTAATTTGTAAAACAAAATAAACCGGATTAGTCTTTCCAGAAGATTTTATTATGTATGAGGGGTTGTCTTTATTATTTTTGATAAAATTATTTTCTCCAAACCCCTCCTTTGCATCACCGCTGTCCTTTTCGGCTCTATACAGCATTTTTCCATTGCCGTCCAGAATAAAAATATTTGAACACTCAGGATTTCCTTTAAGGCGTGTATGTAAAAACGCATCGATATTCTTTAATCTATTTATCTCTATACCATAATCCAGTATTCTGGAAACATCCTTTACCAGGGAACTGGAAAGAACGGACATATTCTGATTATAGACATTGATATACTTTTTTTGAAAATATCTATAATTCAAATACGAATAGGCTATCTGCGAGATTGTAAGTATCGTAAAAATAATGGCAAGTTCTTTTGTCCGACGTTTTCTGACGACCCTTTCATCCCTGTATCCATCCTGTTTTATCAGAACGGTTTGTGCTGCTATCATTATAAGCAAAGCACTGACAAGGATTAATACGGAATATTTTAGAATATCAATTATCGCATCAATTATTTTACTGCTTATAATGCTTTTGTCAAATTCTATAAAAACATTTCCAGCAGCTTCTCCGCTGGAACTTGAAATTATCTCCTTATATACAAAGTAAGAATCGCAAAATTCCACAACATCTATACGGCTTCCACCAATTTTATCCACGCCATTGTATAAAAAGGGAATTTTTTTATTTATAGTCTCTTCTCGTGTGCTGTAGAGAACTTTATCATTTGTGGAGGCGATATAGATGTTCTTTATATCCGGCTCAAGGGTTTTCATTTCTTTGAACATCTTCCCCATCGCTTCGCCAAAAAGATGCAGGGGTTTGCCAAATCTCATTGAAGTCTCAATCTCCGTTTTTAAATTCTTCGCATGGATATTAAATTTATTTATAAGAGACCCTCTAAAAGATTTTTCAAAACCCGATAAAGCAAGTATTCCATTTAAAGAAAGAGACACTACCATAATAAGCGAAACACTTAATATTCCGTAAAAAAATTCCTTACCGGTTCTTTTTTGAGCATTATCCATTATTGTCTTCCCTGTCCTCATCCTTATCACTGGAAGAATTTGGAACGGCTTTCCGGCTTTTAAGCCATCGCAGAGCACCTATTATTTTATTTATAAGGTAATTCCTTTGAGAAGTTGAAAGATTATCAATATTCATGGCATTCTGCTTAAAAGCTATTACATTATTCTCAAAATCAATACAATCAACCGTATTCAAGCTTAGCTTTCTCTCTCTTACTATCTCAAAGGTGTCTATTTTCTGTTCAAAGCCTTTTGCTGAGATTTTCAGACATTTTTTGCATAGAATTTCACTCTTAATAAGATTATAGGTATCGGGACTTATCAAAACCGTATCGGCTTTGGCTGCAGATTCGAGACGCGAGGCGAGGTTGACCGTATTTCCAATTACCGTATAATCCATTCTATTTTCCGAACCAAAATTACCAATAGTACAATAGCCTGTATGTATTCCCGCTCTAACGTGAAATGTTTTATTAAAACCTTCTTTCTCCCACTGCTTTCTAAGAAGCACCATTGAATCACGCATTTCTATAGCCATTTTTGCGGCCCTGAGAGCGTGATCCTTATCGTTGGTAAATTCGGGATCTCCATAGAAAACCATAACCGCATCGCCCACGAATTTATCTATTGTCCCTCCCCATTTCAAAGCTATGTTGGCCATTTGATTAAGATATGAATTTAAGAGATACGAAATCTCTTCCGGCTGGAGGGATTCTGTTGTCGAAGTAAAACCGGCGACATCCGAGAAAAAGACCGTTAGCTTTTTTCTATGATGCTTTGTTGAATCTGCAGACCTCTTTCCTCCGATTATCGCTTCGTAAAGCTGGGGGGATAAGTATTTCTGCATCTTGCCAAGCATATCCTCAATGGTTTTTGTCCTTAATTTAACTGTATTCTCCAGATTTATGTTCATGCTTTCGATTGTCGTCATTTTTTCATTAAGAGATAAACGCATCTCATTAAATGCAATACTCAATTGTCCTACCTCATCGAGTAGCTCGGCTTTAACCTCATGAGACAGATCACCCGTTGTAATTCGCCTTGCCCCGCTTAAAAGATTATTCACAGGATCCGTTATGCCCCTTGATATACCGTTCGCCAGAATAACAGTTATAATGAGAAGCACTATCATTATTATAAAAAAGGTCACCACTGCCTCAATAATTATCTTCATGTAAAATTTCGAGGATACCGAAATCCCGACAACCCCTACAGCCTGCCCCATAAAATCATTCAGGGGAAGATATTGAAGTAAGACTCCGTTAGGAGAGAGATTGGTAATTTCATAGTACTTTTTTTGTTTTGTAAGTGCCTCATCGTAAATCTTCTTATTGATTCTGACCTTCTCTCCCACAGAGGCTATTATCCTGTTCGATTCGAAGATAGCTGCAGATACCCTCAATAAATCCTTAATCTCATAAAGCATTTTAATATTGTCATTAAAAATATAGCGAACAACCACAAGACCTATAAATTTACCATTTCTGTACAAAGAACGGCAGGATGAAATTGAGAGGATATCCTCTTTCTCTCTAGTTTTTATCAATTCAATGCCTGTTAAAACTTTCTCTTTGCCGTCTCTGAAGCTTGTAATTAAATTATTTTCGTTAAGAGGATTATACTTGACAAGCGAAGAATCCTCTATTCCCACAAAAGTAAGGGCTCCGAAATTCCTGTCAAGAAGGGTAATTGTATATTCGGGATTGGATTCAACTATTTTTTTTGTATAACCTGAAAGCTTATTTCTTATCTGAAAATCAAGGAGAATTTGAATGGTTCTGTCATTTGATAGTCTCCGGGCAAAGGATCCAACCTCATTTTTTTTTGAGCGGAATATCAAATTTACGACATCGATGTTTTTTCTCATATTTTTTACAGCTTCGTTTCTCATTTTACCTGTGAAGTAAAAAACCGAGAATAATATGGCAACGAAAATTGTTATGCCCATGATGGAAATGAAGGCCAAACGCAGCTTTTTACCTAGAGAAACAAATTTTGGTTTTAACATATCCTGCTCACCTATAATTGTTTTTTAATCAAAAATAATGCCAAATTCAAATGTTGACCCGGCTTCAAAAAGCAAGGCTCACAAAAGCCTTATGTCTACATACGGATTTATTGAAGCCCTGGCAACAGAGGAATAATCCGCATAAAATAACACTGTATCTCCCGCTCTTATCGCTTCCTCACACCCGGTAATATCCAGAACCATAAAGTCATATGTAATCCCCTCAACTTTTATGCCATCCAGAACCGGAACAAGCCCCTCCGGCGAGACAGCAAGAATGCCCGCTCCCAGAACAGCTCTTTTTCTTCTTCCGCTCGTCTTGTCTGAAACTGCGGAAGCCTTTTTCCCGAAGGCATTATACCCTGAAACGGGGATGAACGCTATCTCTTTTTCCAGGACTTCGAGTACCTCTATGGAAATAATAAAAGCCGTTCTATCAAATCCGGGAATATTCTTGTTTTTTGAAGAATCGTAGCCAAAGAAAATACCCTCCCCTACCCTGATCTGATTTACCGCCTCTCCCATACTGCCGTCTATAAGGGCATCCAGAAAAACCGTTCCCCCCACGGAAATAACAGGATTTTTAACCCCGGTTTCAGACCTTATTTTTAGCGACAGAGCATTCAATAGAGAAAAAACTGTTTGATCGGGGAGATTGCCGCTCAGGCAGCCCGTATTTCCGGCAATGCCAATTATGCTTATGTTGTTGTAGACATCAGCTTCTTTTATGAATGCAATGACCTCGTCCGGCAGAATTCCCTCCTTATTGTCCCCAATCTCAACATTCAGCAGAACTTTTCTCTCATAATCCCCTGGCAACAGAGCGATTTTTTTTAGAAAATTAAAATCGGATATATGGATGACATCACAGAATTCCAGACCTGAATCGATATCGGAGGATAGTGTTTTTATTAGAATTTTTTTAATCCGGGTTTTGAGTCTTTTAAAATTCATATAGTTACTGTCCGCTATAGAAACAACACCCATTCCTGAAAGAGCATCAACCAGGGGAGGAAAAGAACAAAAAACCTTCGTTACAACAACGAGGGAGACCCCCCTGCTTTCGCATAATTTTATAACTTTCAGGAGGTTGTTTTTAATTTTTTCGGTATCTATTGTCAGCAGCATAATCACTCCCTATATCAGAATCCCCATATTTTTTGGCTTGCTCGCATCAGGATTCAAACGGCAGTGAATTCTATTTCCCAGCCCCTTCCCTGGAGGCTTTAGAGGCTTTCAAGATATTCCGTCAGACGCCTGTAGGTTCTATTAATCGCATCCTGGATATTCTGATCAATATCACCGCCTATTTCATCGCTAAGGGTCTCAAGGGTGCCAAGACTGTTGGACAGAGCGGTAAAAAAATTTTTCATATAGGAAAACCAGTAATTCCCGTTGTTATCCGTCTCAAAACATGAAAAATAAAGGGTTCTGGAATTTTTCTTACCCCTGAACAGCTTCAAGAGAGAGGAAAGATTGGGGGAAAGTTTATCAAGATCCTTACCGGAAGTAAAATTTGATTCAGGGAGCCGCCTGTCCATAAGATCCGAATCAATATCTATTATCTCCACTATACGCAATATATCTTTGAGTCTTTCCCCGAATAAAAGTTCGTGGTTTTTATAGACCACTTTTCCCCTTAGGCCCTTATACGTCCTCAAAGTATTATATTTATGGAGCTTCAATACCGATTTTATTTTTCCAAAAGGGAGAACAGCCAGCTTTTTCTTTTTTTTGTAGGGAATAAGATCAAAGGTTTCATGTCCCAAAATTATCTGCCATGTAGTATTTCTCTTTTCCGATTTTTTCCCTGTCTTCTTTTTACCCGGCGTACCCTGAATTATGAGATTTTCGGCAAGACTTTTTGATATTGTACTCAGCCATTCTTTTTTCAGACTTGAAACCGATCTGGCAAACATTCTTGAGGTTTTTACAATTTCACCGGCAACAATGAAAGCAGGGGTTTCCTGAAACATAACAGAACCTGGATGGATAAAAATCCTTTTTGTTGTCAGACTTTTGTAAACCCCTCTCCCCGTATGAACACACACAAACTGGATCAAACCTTTTGATATTGAACATAGATAATCTTTAACGCCCCCTCCCGAAAGAATTGGGATTCCCGATTCTCCCAGAATATCTTCTAACTGTTGTTTTATGCTTGTTATTTCCGTCATCGTCTTGATATCAAGATAGTATTGCTTGCAAAAACTTTCTTTCTTTTGCGTGGAAGTAAATTCCCTGAAAAGCCTCAGATAGGAAACAAAATCCCCTGCAGGATCGCGAAAATTGTGGTGTGCTTTTCTGGCTTTCATTTCCTCTCCCGAGGGAAGAAGAAAGGGGGCATTTGTTGAAAGAAAAGAGGCTGCGATTACGGTTTCTTCCAGAACATCAGGATAGGAGTATACAGATTCTACGATCATTCTCGACAATCTTGGCAGAAGGGGAAACTTTACCATCATTATTCCGTTAGAAGAAAGTTCGTTGGAATCCGTTAAGGCTCCAAGCAGGTTCAATGTATCAACTGCTCCTACCAACCCCTGTCGGCCGGGGGGTGAAATAAAATTAAACGATTGGAAATTCCTGATCCCAATCTCCGCCATTCTAAGGACAACCTCAGAAAGATCGGTTCTGTAGATCTCTTCAGTTGAAAATAGGGGGCGGTTATCCGCATCCCCTCTGGAGTAGAGTCTATAGCATATTCCAGGACCCGTACGCCCTGCACGGCCTTTTCGCTGATTTCCCGAGGCTTTTGAGATTGGATTCTCGATCAAAGAAGAGGTAAATGTTCGGGGATTATAATAATTGACCTTCGCCAATCCGCTGTCGATAACAGTTGATATATTATCAATTGTTATACTTGTTTCGGCAATATTGGTAGCAACTACAATCTTAGTCTTAAACATGGGGGCAGGAATAAAAACCTTTTCCTGCTCTTCCTTGCTCAGGCGGCCATATAGGGGCAGAATAAACAACTTTCTTGAAACAGGAGAAGAGTTTAAAAGGGATATACAATCCTTGATATTTTTTTCGCCCGGAAGAAAAACAAGGACACCCCCCTTCCTCCTCTCATCAACTATCCTTATAATGATTTCAACAATCTTTTTCAGTATACCATCGTATCTTTCCTCTTTCCTCGGGGGATCATATATTATCTGCACAGGAAATATCTCGGTTTCTATGTGAATAATCGGACAACCGTCAAAGTATTCCGAAAAAACCTCGGAATTAATTGTGGCCGAAGATATTACCACCCTGAAATCCTCTCTTTTCCCGACTATTTGTTTTAAAAATCCAAGAATAAAGTCAATATTCAGGCTTCTTTCATGAGCCTCATCGATAATAATAACATTATATTTTGAAAGGGTATAATCAGTTTTAATTTCCTGGAGGAGAATCCCGTCGGTCATTATTTTTATTGCCGTTGAACTATCCGTTTTATCCTCAAAACGCATTTTGTACCCCACCAAACCGGGTACATTGGTATTCATCTGCTCTGCAATATACTCACACACAGAGACAGCTGCTATTCTTCTCGGCTGAGTTATTCCAATCATTCCATTCCTGGAAAATCCCGCTTCATGAAGAATCAACGGCAACTGGGTTGTTTTTCCTGACCCGGTAGGGCTTTCCACAATTACGACCTGATGCTTCTTTACCGCATCTATTATTTTATCTTTTTGTACATATACAGGCAGGTCTTTTGATTTCATATATTATTTTAATAATCCTCGAATAAAATCCACCATTTTATTCAGGGGTATGTCATTATGGTTTTCTCTTGATAAAAGATTTTTAATTGTAACGGTTCCTGAACCCTTCTCATCCCCTCCGCAGATCAAAGCTATGGGTATCCCCTTTGCCTCTGCAAATTTGAATTGTGTCCCGATCTTTTTGTCCTCGGGATATACCTCAGAGGGGAGACCTTCCTTTCTTAAAACAGAGGAGAGTTTATGGTAATATGGCACGAGATTTTTATCCATCAAAACGATAAGAACTCTGGTTTCCTGTTTTTTTTCTTCCGCTGTGTTTAACTCTTCAAGAGCCGCCATCAACCTATCAAGACCTATTGAAGAACCCACCCCGGGGATAACCTCCCTGGTATATGTTGAAGCCAGATTATTATATCTGCCTCCGGAACATACGGATCCCATAGAGGGGAGGTCTGTTAAAAAAGTCTCGTATACAATCCCTGTATAATAATCAAGTCCCCTTGTTATAGATGGATCGAGGGTAAAATAATTATCAATTTGAAGCTCTTTTACTATTTCAAGGATTTCTTCAACCCTTTCCGTGTCTTCTCCCCGGCCTCCGGCGAGTTCTGATATTTTTAACAATGTCGAATTTGAATCTTTTTCGGGCATTATAAAATCAAGAATTTTTTCTCCTTTTAATCCCGACGAGAGGGACGAAAGAATTTCAAAGACCTTATCCCTGCCGATTTTGGTTATCTTATCAACACTTCTCAAAATTTCAACAGATTTATCCCCGAGCCCCAGATGTCCAAGAAAGCGATTAAATATCTCACGACTGGACAGGCGAATATTGAAGTTGGTAATATTCAATCCCTTAAAAGACTCGTAGATTAGATGTAAAATCTCAAAATCAGAAGAAGGGGAATCGCTTCCGACAATATCAAAATCGCATTGAGTAAATTCCCTGTAGCGTCCCCGCTGAGTATTCTCGCCCCTCCACACCTTCGATATATGATACCTCTTAAATGGAAAGTAAAGCTTCGAACGATTCCCGGCTATGAATCTGGCAAAAGGAACTGTCAGATCAAACCGCATTGCAACATCACGTTTTCCATGATCAGCAAAACGGTATATTTGTTTGTCAGTCTCCCCGCCCCCCTTCCCGAGGAGAACCTCCGTATATTCAAGAACCGGGGTATCAATAGGAACAAAGCCAAATTGTCCGAATATTTTTTCAAGGATAGATTGTATCCTCTTTCTCTCCATCTCTTTCTCAGGAAGAAAATCCCTGAATCCTTTCAAAAGCCTGGGTTCTACTATCTTTTTCATGTTGGACTGGAATTATGCCCCGAAGACCCCCTGAGTTTCAAGAGGTGTCCCCCCGCTATCGCTAATTTCTAATTAAATGCCCCCTCAACTTGACTTGTGCAATTGAATCATAATATTTTACTTACCGGGGCTTCGAAGTTCCTGCCTTAAAACAAAATTTGATATGATTTGACAACAGTAATGGAGACTTTTCATGTACGGCCTTGGGATAAATATTGGATCATCGAGCCTGAAAATAGTATTATTAGAAAAAAATGAAATAATTCAGAAAATTGCAATTCCCCATGACGGTAATTTTTTAGCAACAATAAAAAGAGTCCTCCCGAACTTTAGAATCCCTCCCGGTACAAAGGCCATGGTTACAGGAACAGAAGGAAGATATCTCCTTAACATGAGCAATGTTATTGAACCCCTGTGTATCGAAGAGGGGCTCAAGAAACTTGACTATACTGTAAACGCGGTAGTTTCTCTAGGGGGAGAAGACCTGGTTGTTTACACACTTAATCATAAGAAAAAAATAATTAATAATTTTTCCGGAAATAAATGTGCATCGGGAACCGGTGAATTCCTCAAACAGCAGCTCGCCAGAATGGAGATGACTTTACAGGATATAAATAAGATCCCCGAAACTGCAAGAATTTTACCAATATCCACCCGCTGTTCGGTCTTTATGAAAAGTGACTGTACCCATAAACTGAACAAAAAAGAAGCAACAAAAAACGATATTGTCCTTTCTTTAACCAACATTATGGCCGGAAAAGTAATCGATTTCCTGAAAAAAGCAAAGATAAAAAAAGGGAAGGTGCTTCTGGTCGGCGGAGTAACAAAAAACAGGCATATAATCCGCTTTATAAGAGAAAGGGCGGCGGGAATTGATTTTATTGTTCCCGATGAAGCAGCTTATTTTGAGGCATACGGGGCGGCCTGTATGGCAGAAAAAATCGGGAAACCCATGCCTGTACTGGAAAAGTTGTTCAAATTCGACCAGGTTAAATTTGAATCTTATTCAGATATTCAAAAATACAGGGAAAAAGTTGTCTACTTCTCAACAGAAATCACCAGAGTAAAAGAGGGGGAAGAATACATCCTGGGAATAGACGGTGGCTCTACGACTACAAAGGCCTGTCTGATGAACATAAAAGACAATAGTATCGCAGCATTTCATTACGGGAGAACCCATGGCGATCCTGTAAAAGCTCTAAAAAAATGCATTCTTGAAATACAAAAAAAGATAAAAACCGATACAGGGAGCAGCAGCAAAATAAAAATTTCTCTTTCTGCAACAACAGGATCTTCAAGGGAAATACTCGGAGTTTTTATCGAAACCCCGGCGGTTTACAATGAAATAATTGCTCATTCTGAGGGAACCTCTTATTTCAATAAAGATGTCGACACAATTTTTGAAATAGGGGGCCAGGATGCAAAATATGTACTCTTAAAAAATGGAGTTCCTATTGATTACGCCATGAACGAGGCCTGTTCAGCAGGCACGGGTTCTTTTCTGGAGGAATCCGCCGAAGGAGATCTGAATATAAATCAGGCACACGAAATTGGAGATATTGCCCTTAACTCAACCAGCCCCCTGAGATTCGGCGAACATTGTTCGGCCTTTATTAATTCAGATATCAGAAAAGCAATTCAACAAGGAGCATCAAAAGAAGACATTACGGCGGGAATTGTAACCTCTATCGTATCCAACTATTTGAACCGTGTCGTTGGGAACAGGACGATAGGAAAAAAGATTTTTCTGCAGGGCGGGGTTGCAAAAAACAAAGCAGTACCCCTTGCCTTTGCAATGCTTTTAAACAAAGAGATTCTTGTCCCCCCCCGCCCTGAGCTTATGGGTGCCTTTGGTGTAGCATTACTGGCAAAACAGAAACTAAAGAATAAAGTTATTGAAAAAAAGGAAATAGAACTTGATAAGATTATTGATACGGAAATCAAATATGAACGTGAATTTAAATGCAAAGCCTGCGAGAATTTCTGTATAATAAGCGTTCTTAATGTCAACGGACATAAATACATGTTTGGCGGAAGATGCAACAAATACGCCAATTCAAGAAAAAAAATCGATCTAACTGAAAATAAAATAGTAGACTATGTAAAACAAAGAATGGATCTTATGTTTCAAGAATGCTCTCCCCCCGAAGCAGAATTCAAAAAAAAGCACGATTTTACGATTGGAATCCCATTATGCTTTTCCGTATATTCCTTATATCCCCTCTATTCGTGGTTTTTCCATTCCCTCGGTATTAAAACATTTTTATCAGAGGAAATCCACGAGGAAGGGGTGGCAAGAACGGAGAGTGCCTATTGTTTCCCCGCTGAAATTGCACACGGTGCTGTTTTCGATTGTATAAAGAAGGAAGCGGACTACATACTACTACCCCACTTCAGGGACATGCCCAGCTATGAAGACAGCGTCCACGCTAATTTCTGTCCAATAACCCAGGGACTCCCCTATTACATTCATAAAGCCTTTCCGGAAATTTCAGAAAAAAAGATACTTCCCCTGATAGTCAGCTTCAAATTTGGAAGGGAGAAAACCCTGGAATTTTTTATTAAAATGGGTTCACAAATAGGCATCAAGGAAGAGAATGTAAGATGGGCTTTTGATATTGCGTACAAAAAACAAAATGACTATCTCAAAAAAGCAGGGAAGCTCGGGCTAAAAGCCCTTGAAGAATCAAAAGAATCCGGCAGGGCGGTAGTAGCCCTGTTCGGCAGACCCTACAACGCATTTACAAAAGACGCAAACATGGGGATACCCGGAAAATTTACATCACGCGGACATTCAATAATACCCTTCGATATCCTGCCATTTGAGAAAGAGGCAATCTTCGACAATATGTACTGGTACTATGGACAGCAGAATATGAAGGCTGCGTCAATGCTAAGGGATATTGATAATATCTACATAACCTATGTGACAAATTTTTCCTGTGCTCCAGACTCTTTTTTGCTCCACTATATAAAGTGGATAATGGGAACAAAACCTTTTCTCATCCTGGAACTTGATTCGCATTCGGCAGATGCGGGAATCGACACACGAGTTGAGGCCTTCCTCGACATTATAGAGGGGTACCGTCAGAAAAGCGGGGAAATAAAAAAGGAAAGATACGATAACGGGCTGCGTTTTATCAATAACGGACAGCAAGAATTGCATGTTCTGAACACCTTTACGGGAGAAAAAATTCCATTTAAGAACAATAAAAGGGTAAAAATACTTCTTGCAAACATGGGTGAATTATCCACCGAGATTTCAGGAACAATTCTCAGAACATACGGCTTTAACGCTGAGGTTCTGCCTGTTTCAAATTTTGAAACCCTTCAGCTTGCAAGAAGCCACGCCTCCGGCAAAGAATGTATGCCGTCCCATCTGGTTCTGGGAAGTACTCTTCAATTTCTGGCATCGAAAAAGTATAAAAAAGAAGAAATATACCTCTTATTTGTCCCGATAACCACCGGACCCTGCCGTACAGGGCAGTATTGCATTTTTTATGAAAATCTTTTCAGGGATATGAAGCTGGATAATGTAATAGTCGTAACTCTCAGTGCAGACAACTCTTATAACGAGCTGGGAGATGGATTTTCGAAACAAGCCTGGTGGGGATTTGTCATAGCCGATTACATGAAAGATATCCAGACATCCCTTGCCGCATGTGCCGCCAACCCCGGGGAAGCCCTGACAAAATACAAACTAATATGGCATAAAATGCTGAAAACTGCGGGAAAGGACATAAAAAAAATTCTGCCACAACTAAAGCAGGCCGCATATGAAATCAGCAGAATTCCCCTTAAAAGAAAATTAAAATCTACTCCAAAAGTCCTTGTAGTTGGGGAAATATATGTAAGGCGTGATGATTTTGCCATTACTGAAATAATAGATCACTTTAGCAAAAAAGGAATTATTGCAAAAGTCTCGGGGGTCGCCGAGTGGATTCATTACACGGATTTTGTACAAAAATATGATCTGAAAAAACGCCTGAAAATGATTCCCCTCTATAAAAGATTTTTCTCCAGGCCGTTTTTCCAGTTAATTAGATTGGGTCTCGAGACAATCTATAAACACTCTGTTGAACATCATATAAAAAAGGCTCTAAAAAAGAGCCGGTTAATTCCCGACACACCCCACAATATGAAGAAAATCATGAAAAACACAGAAAAATATTTCGTTAACCATGAATTAAATTCCGAAATAGCCATATCCAGCGGAATTGCGGCAACCGCCATGCAGGAGAATTATTCCGGCATTGTAAACATATCCCCTTTTGCCTGCCTCATAGGGAGAGTAATTGAGGGTCTGTTTACACCCTGGGCGAGAGACAAAAACTACCCTGTTATTTCTATTGAAATAGACGGGAATATTTTACCCCCTAACATCATCAACAAATTAAATATTTTTACCCTTAATGTCCTGCGATATAAAAAGAATCCAAAACTTGCAGAGCTTGTTGAAAACGATTAGATTCATCCCCCCGGAACATCTCATTCAGAAAAATATCAGAATAATTCTTGCAGCTCTCTGGAATAGGTTCATAAAGCCACAGGGTTAACAGATATTACCAACAATAGAAGCCTAAATTATCCCTCTACTTCCCGGAAATTTATAATATCTTTGATGCTTCCTGAATATTCCAATCGTATTAATAGTTGTATGAATGAAAGCCATAGAAAAAGAGAAGAACAAAACGGGGATCCCCTTAATAACATGGCAGATAAATGTTTTGGAATAAAATATCTCTTTCCCTATCAGAGGCTTGTAATATCAAATATTCTTGAAAAAAAATCTCAAATAGTAATCCTTCCCACCGGATCGGGAAAATCTCTATGTTTTATGCTTCCATCCATGATAATAAATGGGCTGACACTGGTAATATTTCCATTGTTATCATTGATCTCGGATCAAAAAAGAAGACTCGACAAATCGGGAATAAAATCGGCAGTAATAAGAGGGGGACAATCAAAAGATAAAAGGAGTTCAATATGGAGGGAGATTAAATCCGGAAAAATAAAAATCATCCTGTCAAATCCTGAAACATTGTTATCCCCGGGAATCCTGAAAGAATTTAAGAAAATCAAAATAGAGCATCTCGTTATTGATGAAGCCCATATTATTTCTGAATGGGGAGAGAGCTTCAGGCCGTCCTATTTACAAATTTATAAAATAATTAATGAGATTGATATAGAACTGATTACGGCCTTTACGGCTACCGCCGGAAAATATATAATAAATAAAATAAGAAAAATATTATTTGTAAATAATTCAAGCAAAACAGATCTCAACACATTTAATGACAGAAGTGTCCAGCTTGTGTCCGCCTCCCCCGACCGCCCGAATATCAATTATTCTGTAATCCCGGTTATCTCAAAAGAAAAAAGCCTTGTGAGCCTGCTAAAAGAGGAGGGATCCCCTCCGGGAAAACCAGCGATAGTTTTTTGCAGAAGCAGGACGGGGGCGGAAATGACGGCGAGGATGCTACGGAACAGATTGAAAAGTGAAAACATCTTTTTTTACCATGCAGGGCTCAATAAAAATGAAAAGAAAAATATTGAAAACTGGTTCTTTAATTCGGATGACGGTATCTTAACCGCCACCTGTGCATACGGCATGGGTGTGGATAAAGCAAATATCAGGTCGGTAATTCACATGGACATCCCGGCCTCTGTGGAATCATATCTCCAGGAGTCAGGACGAGGGGGTCGGGATGGGAAGAAAACAAGAGCGGTTCTTCTATATTCTATTGAAGACAAACTTATCATAGACCGAATAGAAGACAATTTTCAGAAAAAGCGGTATCAAATAATGATGGATTATGCATTAAACAAAAAAACATGCCGCAGAGAGTATCTCCTTAATAAACTCAGTTCGGAAATGGAAGTATGCTCCGGATGCGACATCTGCCTTAATATCAAAACAGCCACAGCGGAGGGCAGGGAAACGATAATCGACTTCATCCGAAAAAATAAAAGAAAATTTTCCATCAGAACAGCATCGCAAGTTCTTTCGGGAAGCCGGTCTCCTGAAATTTTGAATAGAGGACTCCATTTTTCCGCTTACTACAAGGCTCTGAATGCCTGGACCAAAAACGAAATCACCGAAGCCCTGAAATCCCTTATACTTTGCAAGGAACTAAAGCATACAAAAAAGGGACTGTGGAAATACAAACTAACACTTTAGTTCCCGCAGAGCATCAAAACTATTTCGGGCTGCTATATTTCTTAAGACTGGCCGGATCACTCAGGATATGAGCCGTATGCCTTCCTGTGCGGATAGCAAAGCCTATCTTTCCCACAGGAAACCACCTGTTATCATTCACAAGTCCCGAATCCGTCTCCGTACCATTCAAAGAAACAGCGGCTCCTACCTCAATAAAAAAATTACCGAACTCACCAATCAAAGTCTCAAACCCCAGAACAGCGGGGGCTATTCTATAATCTACCTGGCGGCCCTCTCCGCTTAGATCAAAGTCAAAATAAAAAGCACTATTTAGATACACAACCTGGCGTTGGTGTTTTGCCTGCCCGGGACGAAGAGCCACCGTATTCTCAAAAACAATGATGTAAGAAAGATCATCGAAAACAAGATTATCGGAAAGTTCTACCTGGTTTTGTTTAAATCCCGTTCTAATATGCCACCCCCAGAAGAATTTATCGTTGTCCCGGGTTCTTGACATCTCCTGCTTGACCTTCAGTAAAGCCATAAAAGCCCCGTAATCTCCCCCTATATCGAAGCCAAGAGTCAGCCAGTAAAAAATGCCGTACTGATAGCTCAGCATAACTGCAGGAGGCAGTAGATCCGCATCAATATAGGCAACCACCGCATGCTCATTCTCCTTTATCATCCCCCCGTTTGAAACAAAGGAAATCGTGTTCTCCTTGGCATACCGGTATGCAGCCATTTTCTCAACTGCCGCTTTATACTCTTCCGGAAGATCGGAATTTAACACTTCTTCTTTTGTCTGAGAAAACAAAACAGAAACAGAAAAAACAAAAACCAAAAAAAACATAAAACCTTTTTTACTTTTCATATAAACTCCTGGTATTTCAAAATATTCACCCGCACCCATACCGGATTATAATACATAAAAATTTTTATCACAAATTAATAATTCATTAAACAAAGATTTTTAATTTTCTTAATGTATACGAAAATCAATTCCGGAATAAATCCTGTAAAGACCTCTTTTTAAGGCCAAAAAAGTAAACCGGCTATTTATTTTTCTTTAGTTTAGTATTAGAATCATGGTGGACTAAAGATAGTTTAATTACGATAATAATTATATAAACGGACGAACCATATGCACCTGACTTTTTTGGGAACGGGGACATCCCATGGGATCCCGGTAATTGGATGTAAATGCAATGTATGCAGATCGAAAAATAAAAAAAATAAAAGATCAAGATCCTCTGTCTGGATAAGGGGAACAGCCTGTTCAATTCTTATTGACACGTCACTTGATTTCAGAAATCAGGCACTGGAAAATAATATCACCGACGTTGATTCAATCCTTTACACACATTCACATGCCGACCATCTACACGGCCTTGACGATGTAAGAATCTTCTGCAGAGGGAAATCCATAGCAACATACGGAGATTCAAAAACCCTTTCCGATATAAAAAAGAGATATAGCTATATTTTTAGAAAAACCCAGAAGGGGGGAGGCAAGCCCTCACTCGAACTGAAAACCATAGGCAAAAATGGAGTCAAAATTGGCGAAATCTCAGTGATACCAATTCCAATACAACACGGCAGGCTCAAAATCCTGGGCTACAGACTGAACAACATCGCATATCTAACCGACTGCAGCCATATCCCTGAAAAAAGCATTACCCTCTTACAAAAACTGGACGTTTTGATTATCGGGGCTCTCAGATACAAAAAACATAAAACCCATTTTTCAATCTCCGAGGCGGTAGAAGCCATTGAAAGGCTCTCCCCAAAAAGGGCGTACCTAACACACCTCTGCCACGATATTGATCATGATGTCCTGCTGAAAAAACTTCCCGAAAAGATAGAACCCGCCTATGACGGACTCGAGATAGAGATTTAGGCCTAAGCCTTTACGACCTTTCCGCCTCTCAAACAGCGGACACAAACCTTCACCGTTTTTCTAGATTTCCCTACGAGAGCCTTTACTTTTACAATATTCGGCTTAAAAACCCTCTTGGTCTTTACACCTATATGCTGTCCGGCACCGCCCTGTTTCTTAGGCTTTCCCTTTCTGGGAACATTATGCCCCGCTACAGTTCCTTTTCCGCATATTTCACATCGTCTGGCCATTTATTTCCTGCCCTTTTAATATATTATCTCCGAAAGCAGCAATACGGTAACAGAAATAAACAGCTATGTAAAGAGGGAAAATTGAGCCGACAAGAAAAGTAAGCGAAAAAGCCATCATATCCGGGAAGATATAAGCAAAAATAGAGATTTTTACATCTTCTGCAAAATAAGGGAAAATCTCACGACTGTCACCCCATTATTCCTCAAGATATATCTCAATTTTCTCCCTTATCTCCTCAGGGATATTAACTATTTTCCAGTCCTTATTTATAAAGGGATGGATTGTGTATCCCAGGGCAATCATTTTTCCTTCCGCGTTTTTTATCCTGTATTTGATCTTTACGCTGGCGTTTCTAATGTATTCAAGGCTTGTCTCTACCACAATTTCTTCATCAAATCGAAGAAAATTCTTATATTTACAATTAGTCTCGGTAACAGGAAGCATTATCCCTCTATCTTCCATCGTGGAATAGGGTAATCCTGCTTCGCGAAGCAGGCCGGTTCTGGCCGACTCCATGTACAAAAAATAATTTCCATAGTAAACAGTCCCCATCCTATCAACCTCTCCGTACCTGACCCTGGTCTTATAAATATATTTTTTCATATTCGCCTTCTCTCCATTCTCAAGTTTTTTGAAAAACATACCGGAAACAACTGGAAAAAAAATCTCTCTAACTCAATTTTTTTTCTTCCCACCAATTAATATTAAAATCATCTAAAAGACAATAGCTGTACCGGTTTATCTGGAAAATATCCAGTCTAAGTAGTATCAGGTATTTGCCATAAGCTGTTTTTTTTATTATATTTTGGCTGATCATTTTATTTACCGTAGTTTTATTCAAAATACAGGAGTCTTTCTATGTCAAAGCATAAGTTTAAAACCGAGGTTTCTCAGTTACTTCATCTTATAATACACTCTCTCTACTCACATAAAGAGATATTTCTTCGTGAATTAATCTCCAATGCCTCGGATGCCCTCGATAAGCTCAAATACCTTACATTGACCGATGATAATTTTAAAAAAATAAAATTCACACCCCAGATTGATATCTCTTTTGACGAAAAAGACGGGGGTAAGATAACTATTTCCGATTCGGGAATAGGAATGAACAAAGAGGATCTGGGGCAGCAGCTTGGAACCATTGCAAGATCCGGGACAAAAAATTTCCTGAATAAGCTTTCAGGGGACTCCAAAAAGGACTCTTCTCTGATAGGACAATTCGGGGTGGGGTTTTATTCATCTTTTATGGTCGCCGACAGGGTAGAGGTTGTCTCAAAAAAAGCCGGGGAAAATACTGCCTGGAAGTGGGTAAGTGACGGAAAAGGAGATTACGCTATAGAGGAGGCTGAAAAAAACTCTACGGGAACAACAATAACCCTCTTTCTAAACGAAAACGGAAAGGAATACACAAATCAATATGAAATTAAGAATATAATAAAAAAATACTCGGATCATATCCCCTTTCCCATCTTTCTGGAATATGAAAAAACAACATTTGAGGGAGAAGGGGATAAGCGTAAGGAGAAAAAGGAAAATATAACTGAACAGGTAAACGCCGCCTCGGCACTCTGGAAACGCTCTAAATCCGACTTAAAAGACGAAGATTATTACAATTTCTATAAGACGATATCCCATGATAATGAAAACCCCCTGACTTTTATACATACAAAGGCAGAGGGGAGCCTTGAATATACAACCCTTTTCTACATCCCCAAAAAAGCCCCTTTTGATATGTTTTACGCCGATTATAAACCCGGCGTGAAGCTTTATGTAAAAAGGGTTTTTATAACAGATGATGATAAGGAACTCCTCCCCCCATACCTTCGCTTTGTACGGGGAATAATAGATTCGGAAGATCTCCCGCTTAATGTCAGCCGGGAAATACTTCAGCAGAACAGGGTGTTGTCAAACATAAAGTCGGCCTCGGTGAAAAAGCTTCTTGGAGAATTCAAGAAGATGTCGGAAAATAATAAAGATTTGTACAAGAATTTTATTAAAGAATTCAACAGACCCCTAAAAGAAGGTCTTTATTCCGACTTTACCAACCGTGATGCCCTCCTGGAACTGGTAAGATTTAAATCAACAGAAGTGGAGGGCTTTGTAAGTCTCGCAGAATACAAGGAGCGCATGAAAACAGATCAAAAGGCCATATACTATATCACCGGTGAAAATGAGGAAAATATCAGAACCTCACCCCTCCTTGAGGCCTATAAGGAGAAAAAAATCGAGGTTCTTATTATGGATGATGAAATCGACGAGATAATAGTCCCCTCAATAGGCCGATATAAAGACATGGAGCTAAAATCCGTTAACAGAAGCGGTTCTGCCGAAGAACTCAAAACGGAAAAAAGCGAAGAAAAAGAAAAGGAGATAAAACCCCTTCTTAAGAAAATAAAAAAGGCTCTGGGTGACATGGTAAAGGATGTTGTGGCAAGCAGCCGTTTGAGCGGCTCTCCCTCCTGTATCGTAGCAGATGAAAACGACCCCACAATGCAGATGCAACACCTTATGAAATCTATGGGGCAGAAAAACATGCCGCCTGTTAAACCCATCCTGGAGATTAATCCCGACCATGATATTATTAAGAAGTTAAACGAAAGCGAGGATAAGGCCGTTATTGATGATATCAGTTTTATTCTGCTTGAACAGGCAATGCTGATTGAGGGAATGGAGATAAAAAAACCTTCAGATTTTGTCAGTCGCCTTAACAGAATCGTAATAAAAGCCATTTGATTAATACCGGGGGGAGATTCGTTTTCCCCCTCCCCTTTTGCCCTGTCTTTAACCTGTCCAGGCTCTGGGGCTAAATAGCAGTATTACCGGAAGAATCTCAAGACGCCCCGCGAGCATCCCGAAGATATAGGTTATTTTGACAACAACCGGGATCTCGGACATTTCTCTTACACTGAAAAAACAGGGTCCGATATTTCCAACAGCGGAAAACATTCCGGAAAAAGACTGCCATCCGTCAAGATTCGTAAAAAGAGAGGTTATTATTCCCCCTGCGAATAGCAGCAAAAGCCATCCAAAAAATAAACCTGTTATCCTCTGTATCTCAAAATCAGAAAAGATTTTTTTTTCTATAACGAGAGAAGAAAGGGCATTCCTCGGAAGCCTCAGCCGCTTTATCTGCTGTTTGAACAAACGAAATAAAATTAAAATTCTAAGAACCTTTATCCCGCCGGATGTAGAACCGACAGATCCCCCTATCAACATCAAAGCAAGGAAAAGCTGTCTGGCAGAATGGGAAAAAAAACTGTCATTGATATCCCTGGTTCCAAAGCCGGTTGTCGTCACTATCGAAACAACTGTAAAAAGTGTAGTCCTGATATTCTCTTCCAAACTATGGAAATAATCTCTTGAACAGGAAAAATACTTATCCAGCATTATAAGAAACGAGGAAACAATAATGATTAAAAAAAAGAGTCGAAATTCAGAATCGCTCAAAGCAGACCTGAATCGTCCGCTTAAAATTAGATAATGAATAATAAAATTAACGCCCCCCAGAAACATAAAGAAAAGAATCACATATTCGATAATAACATAGTTCTTATATCCTGCAGCCTTAAAATAACCGATGCTGGCATTATAGGTCGAAAAGCCCCCTGTCGAAAGAGTTGTCATACTGTGACATACCGCATCAAAAGGCGACATTCCAAGGATCCCTAGTACAATCGCCTCTGTAAATGTAAAAACGACATATATGCTCCAGAGAATGATTATTGTTTTTTTGATATTTGGTGCAGGGCGTGTGGATGATATCTTATGAGACTCTGCAAAAAAGAGATGAAAATACGCATTATTCGATTTAAAGGTAATCGCAAGAAAGAGCGTAAGAATCCCCAATCCTCCAAGCCACTGTATAAGGCTCCTCCATAGTAATATTGAGCGGGGCAAAATCTCAATGTCATTGATGAGGGTGATTCCTGTTGTCGTAAATCCGCTTACAGTCTCAAAGTAGGCATCTACAAAAGACATGCTCCCCTCAAAATAGAAAGGGAGACAGCCCAGAAAACAGAGGACTATCCACGACATTCCGCAAATTAACAGACTCTGGAGAAAGTAGATCTTTCCCGGCCTGAAGATTTTAAATAAAACAAAACCCGAAAAAAAACTTATTACAGCAGGAAGCAGAAAAATATGCAGATATTCTTTTTCACCAAACGGGAATGTAAAAAACAGGGGTATAAGCAATAAAAACCCCTGAACAATAATTAACTGCCCGAGGGTATGGAAAACCGTAAAGAGATTAGACTGCCTCATTACCATTAATCTTTATGCAATACGGGATAAATTTAAACTAAAATACCGGAGAAAAATAAAAAAGCGTACCGGCAAAGGTACGCTTTTCTTCGTTTCCGTCCTGCAGATCCGGCTTCTCTCCCTCTTAAAATTGAAACCTTAAATTCAGATCGGCACCGAGGGAACGGCTCGTAAAATTCCACATGGCCGTCGCATCTATTATAAAATAGAAAATATTTATCGAAAAACCTCCGAAAGTCCTGAAAGACCAGCCCGAGGCATCTGCCTTCAGGGTTATTCCCTCAGCAGAAACATCGGGAACACTCATCCCCGCAGATTCAAAAGCAGCCTTGATAGCATCAATATCAGCCTGGGTAATATTACTGCCCCCATACCTGACATTTGAGGTTAATCCGCCGCCAGCACTGGCAACCCCGTAGGACCCACCAAAACCAATATATGGGGTAAAAAACTTGATTTTCTTACTTAACTGGGCTTTTAAATCGATTACACGGCATTCCCAGAAAAAACTTACATCCGGAGAATCAACGGTAATATCACTCAAACCCATAGCAGCAGGAAACTGGATTGTTTGACTTGATCCAAGGGCATTGGATTTTGAAACCCCTCCTCTCATATAGTTGTAGCCGAGCCCAATGGAAATTCCCGGCTTCTTCTCTTCATCCTTAAGAACAATAAACCGGATATCCCCGCCCATAAGGAGGTAATCAAAATCAAAACCGGTCATCCCTGAGAGAGCCTTTCCCGCCTGATCCCAGATAAAACCAACTTTAAAGCCTAGATCAAAAAAATCCTTAAATCCCCCAAGCCGGGCATCAACCACGTAGGCAGGAAGCGGGATCCCTAACTGTCCAATATCAAAATTCCCGGGAATGGAAACCCCAAAGGTGTCAAAAACATCACCAAACGCCTCTGTAGGGAGAAAAACAGCTCCAACGGTTATCCCAATCCCAAAATGGGGGAATTCTTTCAGGTGAGCATCGGACCAGTTAAGGCCAATAGTCGACAGGTAGGGCAGAGCTGTAGCAATCTTATCGGAAAACTCATTATATGAATCCTTAAAATCCGTATAATCAATCTGCCCCATCAGTATTGTAGAGGATAACAAAAGCAACACCAGCAGGATTAGCAATCTCCTCATCAGAGACCTCCTTTTTTCGCCAGGGGATACACCAATTATATCCCATTATATGAGAATATCAAATTTATTTGATCTAAACTTGTAAAATTAAATTACCACTCAATAGTGACCGCCGCCGCAGTTATCCCCGCCCCCACAGCACATAGTACGAGCCTGTCTCCCTTCTGAAGCCCATTCTGGAGTTCATTCAGAGCAAGGGGGATACTGGCGCTCGAGGTATTGCCGAAACGTTCAATATTCAAATAGAAATTGGTATAGGGAAGTTCGATTTTTTTTGCTACCGCCTTCAGTA
>CAZEKV010000018.1:0-22531 GCA_964512945.1 uncultured Spirochaetales bacterium
AATGCCTTCTGTCTTTTTTCTGTCGCCGGACATACTGTATCGTAAATCTCTATTAGAGGTTGCTGCTTCTCTAAAACTTTACATATTCTGTTAAATTCGGAACTTCTTACGGTAGTCTGAGCGATAACAAGAGTTTTATCGGGCAGTTCAACCCTTGCCGCCTGTTTTTCATCTTGAATAATAGAATGATTATCAGCGAATCCGGCTATACCTTTTACTTCACCATGATTTTTGTCCCCGATTATCAGTATGAAATAACCCTCTTCATTCTTCTTTTTTACAATTTTATGGGATTTAAGAACCCGCGGACATGTCGCATCAATAATATTAATTCTGTTTTGTAGATGTCTTTTCAAAAGGGGGGGGATACCATGGGCTCTTATTACTACCGTTCCGTTTAAAACCTCCGGAATGGCGGCCATCTTTTTTTCAAGATCTTCCATATTTTCAACTATGGAAACACCCCTTAATGAATACTCCTCAATGACTTGTTTATTGTGAATTAGCGGACCAAGTGTAAAAACAGGTTTTCCAGAGTTCGAGATGATTAAATCATCGAGGATCTTAGCCGCCCTCCTGACACCCATACAGAAACCCATTTCCTGCGCCCGTATTACTTTGATTCTTTTTCTCAAAAGCGACTTCCCTGTTATAAACGACAGACGACCCTCCGGCGGCAAACCCCGGAGAGCAGCGATCTATACAACTGAATGATCATTTTTCTGTACCCGCCTCCCGGCGGCGAGAGGGGATCATCCTCCATCCCAGAATCCATAAACCGTTCCCGCAGCTATTCAAGAAGATTAACGGTTTTCGCAGCCTTCACAAAAAGAAGGGGAGGAAATCCAACGAACTTTTCGAGTTCTTTTGTAAACAGAATCTTATCCAGAGAAAATATCTTTGCTATTCCCCCCGTCCTCTTTCCAGGCATGCCAATTAATATAAGCGAGGCATCCCCGGATATTTCCCTTATTGTTGTATGAATATCTTTTCCGTCATCGCTAAGAACAAGAACTTCCCCCCCAAGACGGGCTCCTTTCATCAGCTTATCCATCTCTTCTTCTGCTTCAGGGACATTTTCTTCCCTGGAAAGTTTCCGGATTATGCGGATATTCGCTTTCCGCTCCCCTCCCTGAATATAGCTGGACTGTATTATGTACGACAGAAGAGCCATTAAATTTCCATTTTCCTCACCTTTCCACCAAACATCTATACTTGACTTTTCCGAATTCCGAATCTTTCCGTCACGATAAAGCAAGACATTCTTGCCCGCTCCCATAATCTTTTCAATTAAATCAACAAGATTGATCCTGGTATCAAGCGGCAAAAGAGCCGTATTCATTTGAAGCCCTCCCGGAACCGCCGCCTGTATAATTGAAGTAATCGTATTATCATAATTATCATTTACAGATTCAATAATTTTCGCATCAGCGGGAATTTTATAGGTTACACTCTGGCATTTTTCCGGTTTAAGAATATTCGTCATTATCAAGCCCTTGTAACTGGATATCTTTCTGCCTATTTCAAAAGCTTTAATCGACTCTTCTTTTTTATCTGCAAAACAAAAAAGTCCGACAATAGGGCGCCAGTTTTTGGTTCCCTGAATAATCCTTTTCATTTTACGAAAGCCCCAATTTAAACTGGAGAAAAGAAGTCCCCACCAAACACCCTCAAGCCTGTTATTCGATTTAAATTTTAATAAAAAGAAAAAGATAATAAATTGTGTGGCAAAAACCACAATTCCAATTCTGTAATTAAACAAAAGTATTGCCATCATACACGATAAAAATCCATAAAGGGATATAAGCCAGTGTCCTTTCGAAGTCGGCCTGAAACTTGGATTTCCGCTGATCCTTTCAAAAAAAGCAGCTAAATTTATCCATCCGTAGACAACCAGAAAGCAAATACCGACAACGGTGGAAGAAAACTCCACATCCCCAAGCCATATTACAAAAACTACAATAAATAGAGTCAACACTGTTGCCCATCTGGGTTCGGAACCCTTTTTTGAAAAATCCCTTTTGAGGAAATTTAGAAATCCCGGAAGGATTCTATCCCTTGCCAGAGATTGTCCCGTCCTTGGCGCCGTCAGAAAATAAGACAGGGCGGAAGAACCCGTAGCAAAAAGGATACCCGCCGTAATTAATACCGGAATCATGGGGACTTCGGAGAATACATTTACAGCAGTTTGCTTTACCCCTTTTACATCCATTAAAAGCTCAGGCCTTACCAGGGAAAAAATCAGAACGGCTATTATGTAAACAATAAAGGTAACACCTATGGCAGCAAAAGTTCCCGCCGGAAGTGATTTCTTCGGATACTTGAGATTACCGCTCATACCAACACCCGCATCGATACCCGTTACTGCCGGGAAAAACAGGGCAAAAGCCCCCCAGAAGAGAATTGGTTTCCCGTCCTCGATAAGCCCAAAACCCCTAAAATTGATTCCCTTCGCAAAAATGGGCAATCCCCCGTTTTCAAAACCAAAAAGAGGGGCTGCCAGTATTGATGCTACAGACAGCGTCAGGATAACAAATATTACCGATTGTATCTTTACAACGAAATCAGCTCCAATTAGCCCGGCGGTACAGGCTATAAGGGCAATAGCCGTCCCGATTATCTGTTGCTGCATCAGTATCTGTGCCTTAATTAATTCTTCAGGATTTACTATTTTTAGAGATAGATCCGAATACCCGGGTATCGTATCAAGAAGCTCGTGAAAGAAATCAAATCTGGAAAATATTTCCTGTAAAGGACTGGAAAAGGCAATAGCATAAAACCCGATTGAGGCTGCCTGGGCTATAAAAAGCTGTATCCCAATGGAACCTCCAAAAGACATACCCAGCGAACGCCTGGCAACAGCATACATTCCTCCTGCTCCAATACGTTCGAGGTTTGTAGCACAATCGGATATCGAAAAAGAGGTAGCCAGTGTTACAGTGTGAGCCAGAATGACAACCATTAAGGCCTGAACCAGGCCGATACCCCCGACAAGCCTCGGGAGTATCAAAAACAACACTGCACCGAGTATCGCTTCATAGGAGGGAACAAAAACCCCTTTTACCGTTCCAAATAATTTCATTTTATATTCCTGGAACTATTTTAGTATCTCCAATAGCTCAACTTCAAAGATAAGCACCGAATTAGGTCCGATTTCTTTCCCTGAAGGATTCTCCCCATAGGCCAGATTTGAAGGAATTGTCAGAAGGTACTTGCTCCCCTCGGGCATTAACTGCAAGGCCTCCGTCCATCCCGCTATAACACGACCCACATTGAAAACCGTCGGTTCATTGCGGGAATAAGAACTGTCAAACTCCGTTCCATCTATCAGGGAGCCCCTGTAGTGGACCTTAACCGTATCATCCGCCGTCGGTATTCTCCCCGACCCCTTCTGAATAACCTTGTACTGAAGCCCCGAGGGGGTTTCTACAACACCTTTCTTCTTTCTGTTCGCCTTAAGATATTTTATACCTTTAGCAAGATTGATCTCTGCCTTTTTTCGATTTTCTTCGGTTATTTTCTTACCAAGTGATGCCATTAGTGCATTAGCTTCTTCTCTTGTCAGCAATGCCTTGCGCTTATCCATGGCATCATTCATCCCTGCCACAAGAGCCTCCATTGAAATATGCCCTTTAGCTTCCCTCAGACTATTCCCTATATTCTGACCCACCGCATAGCCCGTTTTCTCTTTATCCGTTTTCAATTCCGATATCCCGCTACCTTTAAAACCTTTTGCACAAGAAAGCATTGAAACTAAAAAGAAAGTACATACAAAAATATAAATAGATTTTTTCATTATTTTCTCCCAAAAACTCACTTTGAGAACCTGACCCAATGATCGGCCAAACTCATAAATTCATCAAAACCAAACTCCGGTTACCTGGTCTTTCTTTTTCTTGCCTTTCTCGGAATTGATTTTCTATGTTCTTTTTTAACCATGACGGGAACCCTCGGGACACCGGCATCGGAAGATTTTTCAACTCCTGTCCGCACAACACCACCATCGGTTTCCACAGCTTCCGGAGAGAGTTTTCTCTCCTCTTTTTCAAGTTTTTTACCCCATACAGAGCGGGCAAAAAACATGAGTATCGGTGATGCAATGAAAATCGAGGAATAGGTTCCTACCAGAACCCCTACAAACATTGTCAGGGCAAAATCTTTTATTGCACCCGTTGTAAAAATATAAAGGGGCAGAACCGCCACCAGAGTCGTCAAAGAAGTGATAATGGTACGGCTTAATGACTGGGTTATACTTGTGTTAACTACAACCCGGAAATCGGAGTCCTTTATCAATCCTACATTTTCCCTGATTCTATCAAACACAACAATCGTATCATTCAATGAATATCCGACAATTGTAAGAACAGCAGCCATCGTTGCAATTGAAAACTCAAGCCTTGTAAAACATATAAAACCAAAGATGATAAGGACATCATGCACCAGTGCAGAAATGGCTGCAACGGCATAACCCAGTTTGAATCTTATCCATATGTAAAATAGAATGAGCGCAAAGGTTACCCCAAACATAAGCCACGAAAGCTTACCCAGTCTGGCCGAAAAACTCGGACCGATATACATTGTCTCAACACTTTCAACACTGCATTCCGGGAATCGGGATTTTATACCTGCCATAATCATTTCCGACATCTTTTTCTGCTGATTCTCAACAACACCGTCTTTCGACTTGATAATTTTTGTCCTGATTACAAATTCCGAAATTCGACCCTCACCTTCTTTTATAGCCTGAACCTGAAGCCCACCGAAATCCGCTAAAGCTTTTCTTATGTCCTCACTGTAAACCACCGCTTTTTCAGCGGGGGCTGTAATCTTTATACGCTCCTTAAGACCGGCCTCAAAGTCTATTCCCATATTAATACCATTGTTCAGAATGTAGCTTGCCAGACCACAGGAGATGGTAACCAGGGAAATAATAATCATAAGATACCGAATCTTTGTGAACTTAATAACATTTCTCATTTGAGCCTCCAGCTAATGCTGAGTTTTTTCTGTTTCAGCACCTCGATTCCAAAATCAAATATCAGTCTTGACACAAATAATGCGGTAAGCATAGAAGAGAAGATTCCTACGGCAAGGGTAAAAGCAAAACCCTTTATAGCTCCGCTTCCCATCCAGGCCAGACAGAAGGCTGCTATAAAAGTTGTTATCTGGGCATCGAGAATAGTCCAGAAGGCCTTACCGAACCCTGCTTTTACCGAAGCCGCAGCAGATTTCCCAAGGCGGTATTCTTCCTTAATTCTCTCAAATATAATTACATTGGCATCCACAGCCATACCTACTGTCAATATCAAACCAGCAATACTCGTCATAGTTACAGTAAAACGGAATGTGGATAAAATCGCCAGAATAATATACAAATTCATAATAAGAGCGATATCTGCAACAATCCCCGAACCCTTATAGTAAACAAGCATGAAAAATATAACGAGGGCGAGTCCTATACCAATGGCATAAAGACCGCGGTTGATAGTGTCTTCGCCGAGAGCAGCACCTACCCGCTGAGTTTCTTCCTGAATAAGATCCACAGGCATTGCCGCTGTCTTGAGGATTTTTTCTATATACCTGGCCTCTTCCCTGTCAAATCCAGTTATCTGACCCTGACTTCTTATCGCAGCTTTTATATTGGCGGCAGATTTTATTTTATCACCCATCATAATTACCAGATTCTTTCCGATATTGGCCGATGTCAGTTTATGGAATTTTTCACCCCCCTCAGGAGTCAATTCAAATGAGATTGCAGGTTTATTATCACGGATAACAGTCCTGGCACTTTTTAGATACTCCCCCGAAAGCCCTACTTTTTCTTCAATAACAATAAAATCATAGGTTTCATCCATACCCCAGCGGTCTTTCTTTACATATTCCCTGACAACCAGACCGGCATCAAGGAGAGTCCTGTCTTTTGGCTGATAGTTCTCATCGAGGGCAGAAATACCAAGTTTTTTATCCCCCCCCCCGTGCTTTCTCATATAGTCTGCAAGCTTCTTTGTTCCTGCTTTGTTTTCGATATGGAAATTCAGAACACCTTTTCCCTTTAGCAGTTTTTCAATAATATCATTGCTTTTTTCACCGGGGATTTCTATATAAATTGCATCATCGCCCATTTTTCTAATCTGGGGTTCCGTCATACCAAATTTGTCAATGTTGGTATTAAGAACCTCCATGGCAACATCAATCGCCTCTTTTTTTTCTTCATCTGACGGAACCCAGTCGTCCGGCATATTTTTCCTTACTCCGAGGCTTTTCATGTCCGCCCGCAGAAGAACGCTGATCCCACCGGCAAGATCAAGACCAAACTTCAACGCATGAGCCTTCAGGTCTTTAAGGCTTAAATACTTCCTTCTGTATTTCTCAGAAATAAAATCAGAAAACTTCTCCCTGCCCTTTTGTACAGACACGCCCTCGAAGCCCCTCGAGACTTCCTTTATAGTCCAGACCTCGGGAAAACCCTCTTTCCTTTTCTTGAATCTCTTCTTCGCATATCCCTCCAGATACTTAAAGCTCCATGGAACAGACAGCTTCGGATCATTCAGAATCTTCTTAAAGGGTCTATCGGGATTCTCCTTATACAACTTCTGAAAAAACAGGACATCTTTTCGTGTATTCGCAATTGCAACTTCCCTTATTTTTCTATTTGATTTTGCCGCTACCTCTTTATCAGATTCCGACACCCGGAAGTACCATCTGTAGGTAGGAAGCAGGGATAAGGCACTAACAGCCAATATGAGAATAATCAGAAAAAGTCTAAAACGTTTACTCATTTCTTAACTCCGAATCTGGATGGTATAATTATTGGGTATGGAATTTTTATCCTGCTGCCTTGAGATCCGAATCATTGATATCGGAAACAGCAGTTTTTAAAAACTCCATCTTTGTAGCTTCATCGACCTTAAGGATGACCACATCATCTTTCACAGCATGAACAACACCCTTTATTCCACCGATTGTTGTGACTCTGTCCCCTTTTTTCATGGAAGCAATCTTCAATTTCAATTCTTTTTGTTTTTTATTCTGGGGTCTCATAACCAAAAAATAGAAAACAATAATTATCAGGGGAAAAGCAATCATTAAAGTAGTTGTATCAACAGAACCATTCATATAAATATATCCTTAAAACATTATTTCCGGTAGAAATTAACACATATATTGCAACAGAGTCAACATCATGGATCAGGACTACACCCTCAGTACCTTCGAAATCCCGTCGGGAACCGAATAAACCCCGAACAACCGCTTAAGATCGCTGATTGATACATAACTACTGTTTGTGTGTTTGTTATAAATCGCAAGAACCCTCTCCGCTTCATTTTCGTCCTCCGCATAGAGAGCTGAACAAAATGCAGACTTGAAAAAACCCTTTTGAGCCAGTTCTTCAGTAGTCAGCTTGCCGTAAAGCCGGAGTGCCCTGCCGTCCACAATGGCAGTATCTTCCTGATATCCTATTGTAAAAATAAAATCCTCAACCGTCATATCAAAATCTCCAGAGTAGCCGTTCTAAAAATAATTTTACCAGAACAGCAAAAAAAGATAGAAACTCAAATCATCCCGAAAGCAAATTCATCCCATTTTACCAGAGAAATCCAATCAAAAAAAGTCCCTACGCCATACACCGACAGCGTAAGGACCATTTTAACCTCAAAATAGAAACCGAAAAAGCCGGCGGAAAATTACATCATGCCGCCCATGCCTCCCATACCGCCCATTCCACCCATGCCTCCGGGGGGCATGGCAGGAGCAGCTGAAGCCTCTTTTTCGGGAAGATCCGTTATCGCACATTCAGTAGTTAACAGAAGACTGGCAATGGATGCAGCATTCTGCAAAGCTGAACGTGTTACCTTGGCAGGATCAATAATTCCGGCTTTAAGCATATCCGTCCACTCCA
This sequence comes from uncultured Spirochaetales bacterium, assembly GCA_964512945.1. GTDB lineage: Bacteria > Spirochaetota > Spirochaetia > CAZEKV01 > CAZEKV01 > CAZEKV01. Next base: position 7,901 of record CAZEKV010000018.1, read on the forward strand.
TCTTTCCTGCATCATATCCGATATTCTTCTTCTCGCTCCTGGCCCTTTCGGCGATTACCGAAGGCTCAAGACCGGCATTGCTAACAATCTGCCTGAGAGGTTCTTCAAGAGCCCTTTTCACAATAGCAAATCCAACCTTTTCTTCAACAGGCATGTCTTTCACATCCACCTTGTCAAGGCTGTTAACTGCCTGAATAAGGGTAATACCCCCGCCGGCGATAATACCCTCTTCAATGGCGGCTCTCGTTGCCGATAAAGCATCTTCAACCCTGTGTTTCTTCTCTTTAAGTTCAACCTCTGTAGCAGCACCGACGTTAATCACAGCCACACCACCGGCCAGTTTAGCGAGTCTCTCCTGGAGTTTTTCTCTGTCATAATCCGAAGAGGTATCCTCTATTTGAGCCTTTATCTGGGAAATTCTTTCTTTCATATCCGCAGGTTTACCGGCTCCGTTGATTATTGTTGTATTTTCCTTTTCAATCTTGATTGATTTAGCCGAACCAAGCTGATCGAGATCAACATTTTCAAGTTTTAGACCCAATTCTTCCGCAATTACCTGCCCGCCGGTAAGTATGGCAATATCTTCCAGCATGGCTTTTCTTCTGTCACCGAATCCGGGGGCTTTTACTGCAACAGCATTCAAGGTTCCCCTCAGGGTATTAACCACAAGTGTTGCAAGAGCCTCACCCTCAACATCCTCGGCAATAATAAGAATCGGCTTCCCGGCCTGAGCCACCTTCTCCAGCAATGGCAGAAGATCTTTCATGCTGGAAACCTTCTTGTCGTAAACAAGAATATAGGGATTCTCAAGGACACAGGTCATAGTATCCCTGTTTGTAGCAAAATATGGGGACAGATACCCCCTGTCAAACTGCATACCCTCTACGAAATCAGTATTGGAATTGATAGTTTTTGATTCCTCAACGGTTATAACACCGTCTTTTCCTACCTTTTCCATTGCGTTAGCTATTTCATCACCGATTTCCGCATCGCTGTTTGCTGAAATTGAAGCTACCTGGGCGATTTCATCCCTTTCGCTAATCTCCTTCGAATTCTTTTTGATATCCGCAACAGCAAGTTCCACCGCTCTGTCAATTCCACGCTTTATTCCCATTGGATTGATGCCCGCAGCAACACTCTTCACACCCTCTTTAATGATTGAATAAGCTAAAACCGTTGCCGTTGTTGTACCATCACCGGCAACATCGTTTGTTTTTGTGGCTACTTCTTTTAAAAGCTGAGCCCCCATGTTTTCGTAGGGATCATCCAGTTCAATCTCTTTTGCAACAGAGACACCATCTTTTGTTACCGTCGGTGCACCAAATTTTTTGTCAAGAAGAACATTCCTGCCCTTTGGACCCAAAGTTACCTTTACAGCATTGGAAAGCTTCTCGACTCCCAGCAATAGGGAACGTCTTGCACTTTCATCAAACTTTAACTGCTTAGCCATTTACTAACCTCTCTTTTATTGTTATATAATCTGCATCTAGTTTCGAATAACAAGAAGATACAAATTCTTTTTCAAATCATCAATAGAAACATCAGTTTTTTTTACAATTTTTTATTTTCACTTGACTCTACCATACATTATGTTATTAGAATCTCATGTGAGTTGTATAAATCAGCAAAATATCATATTGATATGCAGACTCCCCTCCGGCACCGAAGCACCGGGGTCATTCCATGAGGTATTCAAACTTCTAAACACCTCAAAAGCCTTAAAAGACGGTATTATTCACTGGAATTTCCCGCACCTCTACCTATCAGAAAACACTGCAAAAGGTAGAAACAAGATACAGCGGAGAATAAGCAGTCGAATAGAAAAGAACGCTGATTTAATAATTCCTTCCGGGTTTTCGGGAACTTTTCATCCCCTGATAACAAATGACATCCTGAGCAAGGAAATTGAATGGGCAAAGGAAAGTCCCTGGGAAAATGGAACAGGTGAAGGATTCGAATCCGGTTTGTTTTTTCCTGCAAGCCTTGACTTTGACCGTAAGTCTTTCCGTAAATACTACAAAAAATCGGGAATTACATGGCTTTCCGAACAGGTAAATGAAATCCTGATAATAAGGGGCGGTTCCGTATCTTCTCTTCCCTCTATCAACCTGGCAAATATTTCACCGAAAAAGATTCTTTCAGCACTCAAAAAAAAATACTACCTCGACACCGGAAACCGCAGGGGTTCCATCCCGCTCGTAATCATATGCAATGCCTGCCTTCCCGATTCCCTGTTGAAAATAGATTCTCTGCTGTCTAATATCGAAACTTTGCATTCCAGAGGCCAGAGAATATCATTTTGCAGAATACCGGAAACAATTGAAACCCTGGACTTTAGAGGCGAAGAAAATATAACATGCGAAAGGGAGGAAAAACTCCCCCTATCCCCGGATTTCAGATCTCGTCTCCCATTACTCTCTCTCTGCAAAGGCAAATCCGATGCAGCAATCAGAGAAAAACTAAAAATACTATCCCCGATGTATCGGGCGCCAGCATCCGATGCTGTCACAAATGCAAAAACCAGACCCCGCCAACGGGTACTTGGATCAAATATGACAGGCCTAACCCAGTTGTCGGATAAAAACATTACAGTCTATTTTCGAAAGGGACGTTTTTCTCAAATCCAGAATTTAAAAACCCCCGTATTGCGGGATGAGATTGTAAACACCTACCTCCGGGTTAACAAAAAGAAATATTTTTACTCAAAAATTAGTGCTGCCTCCTTCATAGGCGACAGGACAAGGGGATTAAGGGAATCCCTTGTCCTCAAGAATATACCGGGACAAAAAAAAGAGGGCACGTTTATCGGTGATTATTACTTTACAGAGGATTACCCACACCTCATTGTATCAATAAGAATAAAATATCCGGAATTCGACACGGGACAGGAAATCGGAGAATATTCACCATTTGAGATCCCTGTTTTTTCCCTTGAAAAAGGGGAAACTGTTTCTGCAAAAGCCCTCTATCCCGGAAAGGAGATATGCAGCTATTCGTATGACCCGAAAAAAACACGCTACGTGCTTAAGGGCTGTATTTTTCATTTTAGAAAAAACAACAGGTTTTTTTCAATCTGTTTCCCAGGTAAAAATATTAATCTTCTGCCCATCTCAATTAGAAAATCCGGGAAAAACTTCTGTCTGTATATCAGCCCTCATGGAAGCTATAACCCTACACCCGGATCAAAATTGAGTAGAACCGAGGAACATTTCTCATTTCTACTATCGGCAGATGTCGACAAGGAAATTGTCTTCAAAAAAATGAGTTCTTTGACTATAAGGGAATTTGATGGTGAAGGGGGGTAGATTATGAGTATAATTGATAACAAGAAAATCTCTCCGACCTTTCAAGAACTCTTTTTACACCCCCCGATTATGGTTTAATTGACAGGAGGTGGGTTATGGGGAAAACTTTATTCCTTTTTTTTATAATTACAACAGGCTGTCTATCCATGGGAAAATATTACTCTTTTTTTCTTGAAGATTCGTCCGAGAAATCCAATAAGGAAATTACTCCGGGCATTGCTGTTTCTGTAATAAAAAATGGAAGGGAAGTTTATACAAAAAGTTATGGATATTCTAATTTCAAAACTGGGAATTTAATATCATCTGATACAAACTTCAGACTGGCCTCACTCTCAAAACAGTTTACAGCGATGTGTCTTGCTATCCTGGAAGAAAAAGGAGTCATTAATTCAGATGACTACATTTCGAAGTATATTCCCGAAATGCCTGAATATACCCGAAAAATCAGGGTTAAGCATCTGGTCTACCACACAAGCGGTTTGCCGGATTATATGGAGTTGTATGATTTTGACAACAGGGAAAATCCTTACAAGGAGTATGTAACCAATAATGATATTATAAAATTACTCAAGATAAAGAGGAAACTCCTCTTTATCCCCGGAGAAAAATTTCTTTACAGCAATACAGGCTACGCCGTTCTGGCAGTGCTAATAGAAAGGGCATCCGGAACATCTTTTCCGGAATTCATTGAAAAAGAGATTTTCAACAAAATTGGAATGAACAAAAGCATTGTCCCCCTTTCTGATGTCACTCCTGTAGAAAAACAGGCTGTTTCCTACGACGGCTGGCCCCACTTCAAACCAAACATCGAGGATCCCTGTAATTATATCTACGGAGATGGGACCGTTTATTCATCCGTAAATGATATGATAAAATGGTTCCGGGCAATTGATACCAATAAATTAATCTCACATAAAGAAAAAATTTTTGAACCCGGCAGACTAAATAACGGTAAAAAGATTTCGTATGCTTATGGCTGGAGTATTGATGAGTATAACGGAGAAAAAATAATTTCGCATGAAGGAAGCTGGCTGGCTTTTAATACAATTGATATTTACATCCCGGAAAGAAGGCTCTGGATCCTGGTTCTGACAAATTCAAGTAAAATAGAACCGGACATAATCGCAGAAAAATTAATCACTCGATTTGAGTAAAACAGAATAAGAGCCTCAACTTTTATCTACAAAAAAACCACATATGTCTGCGACTCAGAAGTATCGAGTACTACAAATTACCCGGTACCCCATACTCAATTTCACCGCTTAGAACACTTACCGGAATATTCGAATTTTCCGGAATAAATACCAAATGGCCTTCCTGGTTTACTTCTTTAATTGTCCCCTTTATCCTATCCCCCGAGTTCGGATTTCCCTTTATCAAAATATTCTTCTCCCTCCTGTATAGCCTTTTGTTAAGTTCCCTGTTCCATTTTTCAGATGCAAAACTTTCTTTTAATCCTTTTAGCAAATTTCCGAGCACTTCAAGGAGAGAAACATCTCTCCCTGTCAGGGATTTTATCGAAGCGGCCTTCCCTTTTAAACACCCGGGGAACTCAAGCTGATTGCAGTTCAAGCCCATTCCGCAGAAAAGAGTATCTTTTTTAGCTTCACATAATATACCGCATATTTTTTCCCCGTCTACAAGAATGTCATTGGGCCATTTTATTTCTGGAACAAGGGAATAGAATCTCTCAAGTGTTTTTGCCACACCGAGTCCTGCCAGAAGGGGAAGTATGGAGGGGGCAAATGGGAAATCTCCTTTTTTAAAGATTATTGTACACAGTAAATTCTTGCACCTCCCGGATTCCCAGATCCTCCCCGCTATTCGCCCTCTTCCTTTTGTTTGATAATCGGCAAAGACAAGAGAACCCGAGGGCTTTCCTGCTTCTACCAGGGTCTCCGCATCTTTCATGGTGGACTCCGTCTCTCCAACATGGTAGACCGGAGCTGAATTAAAAGGATTATCTATATTTACCTGTTCCATTCCTATGATATTTTTTCCATCACAATCTTATTCGTAGTTTGATCGAGGCAGAATACAACATGATCCACCTCCTTTTCAATAGTAATAATTCGATGGCATATATCCACTGTAGTTCCGGGGAAGGTTCTTCCGGTAACCCTAATCCTGGAATTCTTGTTTTTTATTACCCTTTCCTGGGTTTTGTTAATGTAATCAGACATAATTTTTATAGATTCCTCGAGCCTTTCCTTTTCTCTATCGTTCCCGGATTGATCCGCCTTTTTCTTTTTGAGCTCAAGAATCTTTTCTCTGACCTGATCAAGTTTCTGCTCGATCATAAAATCAACACCGCATTGGACTATCGTATTAACCCCAAAGCCATTCCCAATTTGATATGCAGTAATACCATTTACCGCCTGGATTGTTCCTCCGATTATGGAGCCCCTATCTCCCATCTCAAGTATATCAAAAGCGTAAACCGCCGAATCAAGAATACTGTCACGTACCGACAATTTACCCCCGGCTTTAACAATGCAGTTCTCAACAAAACGTGCTTCAATGTTTCCCCCTGCTCTGACAACTCCTGTATTTTTACCGAGAATACCATAAACGACATTCAAATCCTTCTTGCAAACGACGAGGGTGGCATCAAGGGTTTTTTTGCAGTATATTGACCCCCCCGAATAGATCTTAAAATCATCTTTAACATCCCCGTCAATAACAACATCTCCCGGAAATTTTATATGCCCGGTATGATAATCAACCCCGTTTTTGAGTTCAAGAACCTCGTTAATCCAAAAACGGTTCCCCTTTTCCACAAATAGACCATCGCATATGGCAATAACTTTTCCATCAACAAGCCTTGTGTTCTCCCCCGGAACAAATTGTATTATATCCTTCTTTCCTGGAGGGATCTCCTTCCCATAGATATCCATTCCGGGGATTCCCTGTTTCGGGGGGATAATATGGGCAATAACCTCTTTTTTTCTTACGATAAAAAAGGGGCTAAGATTTTTATAGTCAACGGGTTTTGCACTCCCGAAAGAATTTTGTCTGTTCTCGAAAAATTTTTTTTCCAGTTTTAAATAGGGGGGGATCTCCTTCCGGGGTTTTCTCCCCGTTGCGATTTCTATATTCTCAATCCTGATTTTCTCTATATTGCATTTTAAAATCAATGTCTCCAGCAAGCTCCAGTTAACACCGAAAACAATCCTTTCGGAATCGAGCAAACCCCTGACGTAATCCATGGTAATCGGCTTTCCATCCCTGTCAGGGGGAAAAAAGCTGCATGTGACCGAGAGAAAAGAGTCCGAAACTTTTAATCCAATCCGCCCATCCCTATTTCTATTCATACTTTCCGTCGCTCTCCCTCGTTTTACAATAGAGCATAACCTTAACGATTACCGATTCAGGCGGTATGCCCCCGAAAATCAGACCCCCCCCGTGTATGAATTCTAAGGTTAGTTAGCATACAAAATCAAATAAATTCCTCAAAAAAAAAAGGAGGCGGTTATTATCCGGATTATTTTCACTATCTGAGGGAATTTTTTTACATATTCCCGAAAAGGAGGGCCTTTTTTGCCTGGAAAAGCAGTAACCCTATTGCACTCATTCTTTTTTTAGGATTAATCTTAGCCCTGATACAATAAACTCTAATTATGGAAACAACGAATGAAAGCAGCCATACTGGGGGTAACAGGATACACCGGGCTAACTCTATTAAGACTCCTCTCTGCACATAAAAACATTGATACAATAATTCCTGTTTCTTCTACACTCGCCGGAAGCGATATTCTCGATATTGACAGAGGGCTTGATAAATCAATCCAGGAAAAGACAGCACCAACAAAAGCCAGGCTTGTTACAGCCGAAGAAGCTGAAAAACTAAAACCCGATGTTGTTTTTTCCGCCCTGCCCCATCTAACTTCGGCAAAATTTTGTAAACCCTTTTTTGGGAAATCCGTTATTATTGATCTTTCCGCTGATTTCAGAATAAAAAATCCCGGTGAATTTGAAACAGCATACGGATCAGCTATCCCCGAACCAGACTTGATAAATAAAGCAGTATACGGCCTTAGTGAAATCTATAGAAATGAAATAGAAAAAAGTGATTTAATAGCAAATCCCGGATGCTATCCCACCGCTTCTTTACTCCCATTAATTCCCCTTGCGAAAAACGGTCTTATTAAAAAGAATATAATTATAAATGCCCTGACAGGGATTTCCGGAGCGGGGAAAAAACCAAAAGCCGAATCCCTCTTCTGCAGACGAAGCGAAAATGCCTCCGCATATCTACCAGGAAAAACCCACAGGCATTATGCAGAGATAAGGCAGGAATTATTGGGTTCGGAAATGGATTTTAATCTACTTTTTACACCCCACCTGATACCTGTTAAACGGGGTATGTTTGTTACAATTACAACAGAACTATCCTCCCGTGTCTCAAATGAGAAAATACTGGATTCCTATATGAACACATATAAAAATTCCGAATTCATCAGGTTAACCCCGGGGACAATACCGGAAACCGTTAATGTGCGGGGGACAAACCGCTGTGATATTGGGTGGCATATTGAAGAAAATAATCTTATTATTTTTTCTGCAATTGATAATTTGATCAAGGGAGCATCCGGACAGGCTGTTCAGAATATGAACATAAGGTTCGGATTCAAAGAAACATCTGGATTGACATCGCATGGAGAACTCTAATAAATTGAATAAAGATATTATTATCATAAAAATCGGGGGTGTAGTTATCGAGGATAAAAACATCCTGCTTCCTTTGATAGACGAAGTGCTGGAGCTGAAAAAAAGATTCAGGATAATCATTGTCCACGGAGGAGGGAAAGAAGTCTCCAGGGTATCTACTCATTTTGGTTTCAAGCCTGTCTTTGAAAAAGGAGTTAGAATAACCACCCATGATGAGATGGAAATAGTAAATATGGTATTGTCCGGTAAAATAAATAAATATATTGTCCGCTGTTTTAATAAATCAGGATCCAATTCAGTTGGACTCAACGGGCAGGATGCCCGGCTTTTTACAGGCAGAAGATTAGACAAAACCACCTGTACGGGGGAAATCTGCCGTACAGATATCTCCTTTTTATCGATCTTGCTGAGCAAAGGGATAATCCCGGTAATTGCTTCAATATCGATGGACGATGAAGGGAAGGCGTTAAACATCAATGCCGATGAGGCCGCTTTTAAAATAGCAGAGGCAATTAGAGCGGAAAAACTCCTCTTTATTTCCGATATACCCGGAATTCTAAAAAACAACAGGGTAATGAAAACAGTAAACGAACAGATAATACTGGATGAAACCGACAGCGGGATAATTAAGGGAGGAATGATTCCAAAAACCGGCATGTCAATACGGGCATTAAAAAACGGAGTTAATAATATAATTATAGGACAGTACACTGGAAACGGGGGTCTGTCTCCTCTCCTTTCAGGAGAAAAAGGAACAACAATAAAATTGTGAGGATGAAAAAATGAACTCATTTATAAGAAACACACCATTTCCAAATAATTACCTGGACGAATTACTTCTTTTTGAAAAAGGGAAAGGAGTCTACCTGGAGGATGCTGCAGGTAAGAAATATCTTGATTTTGGAGCCGGGATAGGGGTTAATGCCGCAGGATACGGAAGGGAAGACATTGCAGAGATTGTTTATTCCCAGATGAAAAAACTTGTGCATATCTCTAATCTATATGCTTCAAAACCTGAAGTCGAACTCGGAAAAAAACTTGTAAACACAGGAAAATTCAGTGCCGTGCATTTCGGAAACAGCGGTTCGGAAGCAAATGAAGCTGCTATAAAATACTCAAGGCTCTACTCGCTAAGAACACGGGGACGGGGAAACCATAGAATACTTTGCTTTAAAGGGGGGTTCCACGGCAGAACCGCAGGAGCATTATCATGTACCCCGAAAGCCCTGTATCAAGAACCTTTTTTACCCCTCCTTCCCGGGATTGATGTATCAGAATACAATAATGCCGATAAACTCGAAAAAATACTCGATAAAACATATGCGGCAGTAATTGTGGAGGTAATTCAAGGAGAGGGCGGATTAAGGGCTATGGAACCTGAATTTGCCAACGCCCTTAACAAAATTTGCAGAAAAAATGATATAGTCCTGATTGCGGATGAAGTGCAAACGGGGCTTGGAAGAACAGGATATCTTTACGCTTCCGAAGCAGTAGGCCTGACACCTGATATTATTACACTCTCCAAGGCTCTTGCGGGAGGCCTGCCCCTTTCAGCAACACTTATCCCGGAGAGAATAAACAGGCTTATCCGGCCTGGCGAACATGGGACAACATTCGGAGGAGGCCCTGTTACAACTGCGGCAGGCTCTTATGTCTTTGACATGCTAACGGAAAAAAGCTTTCTGAAAGAAGTAAGGGAGAAGGGTTTGTTTCTAAAATCCCTGCTCGAAGACCTGAAAACTAAATACGGTATTATAAAAGAAATAAGGGGAGCCGGGCTCCTTACGGGAATAGTCATTGACGCCCCCGATAAGAAGGGGATCCTCGCAGAAATAATATCTTTTGCCGTAAAAAAAGGCCTGCTGCTTCTGAGGTCAGGTACGGACGTAATAAGGATTGCTCCCCCCTTGATCATTACAGAGGAAGAAATAAGACGGGGAATCGAAATAGTAAATGACATATTCAAAGAAATTCGAATTTGAAATAAAAAGATAAGCCGGTAAAAAAGACGGCGCCTCAAATAAAAAATAGATTAATATTCCGGGAGAAAAAAATGGATAATGAGAAAATTAAAAAGATTGTTCTGGCCTATTCTGGGGGTCTTGATACTTCAATAATTATTCCCTGGTTAAAGGAAAATTACAATGAAGCGGAAATAGTTTGTATCTGCACAAATGTGGGACAGGATGAAGACTGGAAGGGAATGGAGAAAAAAGCCCTGGATTCCGGAGCTTCGAAATTATATATCAGAGATATAAGAGAAGAATTTGTCGCGGACTTTCTCTTCCCCATGCTGAGGGCGGGAGCCATATATGAGGGAAAGTACCTTCTTGGAACATCAATAGCGAGACCCCTCCAGGCCAAACACCAGATTGAGGTTGCCGAAAAAGAGAATGCCGACGCAGTCTGCCACGGCTGTACGGGAAAGGGGAATGATCAGGTAAGGTTTGAAATAACCTATAAGGCTCTGGGGCCTCACTTGAAAGTAATTGCTCCATGGAGAATCTGGGATATATCTTCAAGAGAGGAAGCAATAGAATATGCTAAAAAACATAAGATTCCTCTTGGAGATATCTCGAAAAAAAATATCTATTCGAGAGACTGGAATTCCTTTCACATGAGCCATGAGGGAGGTGATCTTGAGAATCCATGGAACAGGCCGAAAGAAGAACTTTTTCAGCTATCAAGCTCCCCGATGGATGCTCCGGACAGGGAAACCGAGGTGACAATTGATTTTGAGAAGGGTCTTCCCGTTTCGGTGGATGGCAAAAAACTCTCTCCTGTCGAAATTTTGGGCTTTCTGAACAAAACAGGAGGAGAAAATGGCATTGGACGAGCAGATGTGATTGAAACCAGGCTTGTAGGGATGAAAAGCAGGGGGGTATACGAAACCCCGGGAGGAACCATTCTATTCAGGGCGTTAAGAGAACTTGAAATGATGACCCTCGATAGTGAAACCCTTCACTACAAACAGATAATGGCTCTAAAATATTCCGAACTTGTGTATGCGGGAAAATGGTACACCCCTTTAAGGGAATCCATGGATGAATTTATGAAAAAATCCAGTGAATATTTAAGCGGCTCCGTCCGCCTTGTTCTTTATAAAGGGAATATAATAATCGGGGGAAGACGCTCCAGATACTCACTGTATATTGAAGACCTCGCCTCATTCGGGAAAAGCAGCTACAACCATAAAGACGCAACGGGATTCATCAACCTCTACGGTTTATCAACAGGGGTTACGGCCATTGTGCATAGAGGAATTACCAGCGAAAAGGGACAAACAAAAGACATAAAAGAGACCGCCTCTTTTCATGAAAAATAGAGCCCTCCTAACAGCAGCCGATATGCTTGTTGAAATCCGTAGAGCATAGGGGCTTTGAAAAATAAAACCCCTGCATTACGTTGATGCCTTCTTCAAACAGGATCTTTAATTGCTCGAAGGTCTCTACTCCCTCGACAATTATTCCTATATCCAGCTCTTTTGCCATGGATACGATTGCCTTAACAATTCCGCGGTCACCGAGCTGTGTCACGATGTTTCTGACAAAGGTTTTGTCGATTTTTAATATATCAATCGGCAAACGCTTTAGATAGGTCAAAGAGGAATATCCTGTTCCAAAATCATCAAGTAAAATCTTGATACCCCTATCCCGCAGAATCTCCATTTTTTTTACTGCATCCTCAAGATTATCCATAACACTGCTTTCTGTTATTTCCAGTTTTAGATTCCTCGGGTTTATCCTGCTTTTAGTTATTACCCTGTCGATACTCCCGAAAAAATCCTCATGTTTGAACTGTCTTGGAGAAAGATTAAGAGAAACGCTAAGGTTTTTATACTCTTCCTGCTCATTCCAGATTCTTAACTGCTCCATTGCCTCATATAAAATCCAGTGACCAACCGGAATAATCAAACCGGTCTCCTCAGCAATTGGTATAAACCTATCCGGTAATAAAAACCCCTTGCCGGGATGATTCCATCTTATAAGGGTCTCACTTCCTATTATATGGCTGTTGCATCTGCCATTGGAAACATCATCGACATAAACAAGAGGCTGGTAATAGAGCTCAAACTGTGCATCCCCTCTAGTTTTTGTCTGGACTTCAAGGGCTTTTAGAATACTATTCTGCAACTCGACCCTCTGAACCGCCTCTTCCGTCATTTTTCTGGTGTATACTCTGTAATTTTCTATGCTTTTTTTACTTTCACTCAAAGCGGTATCTGCATTTCTCAACAGCCTACCCCTGGTTGTACCGTCATCAGGATAGAGGGAAACACCAATACTGCAGCCTATTGAAATATTATATCCTGAAAAAATATGTGATTTCCTAATTTTTTCAAGCAATCTTTTTGCAAAGCGTTTGCAATCTTCTTTTCTTTTCACACTTCTGCTGATCACAAGAAACTCATCATCCCTCGACTGATATGTTAAACAATCGGATGATATCTCTGCTTTTATTCTCAATGCAGTCTGGTACAATACCCACTCACTGAGGGTCGGCTGGAGGGTTTTTTTTATCATGTTGTAGGTATCATCAAGACTGATAAAAAAAATGGCAAATTTTTCCTCTTTTGCAGATTCATTGGCTTCTTTCAACAGAGAATCAAGATCCCGATCCATGACAAAATGATTCGGCATTCCTGTCTCTCTGTTATAAAAAAGAAGACTCTTCATCTGCCTCTCGCGCCGCTCCTGATCCATGGCAGTATCAAGAAGCCTGTTGCATATGTCAACCTGCCCATCCAGCTCAACTCTGAGCTCTTTCACGAGGTGTTTGTAATCTAGAATAATTTTTTTTATGTCGCTGGAAACACTATCATCGGTAAGCAGTCGAGATATATTCAGAAGCCCCAAGAAAACCTCCATACGCACTGACCAAGCATTACCTTTTTGTTATTAACATTCTATGTATATAAATCAGTTTACACTATTAAATCCCCCTGTGTAAACAGTTTCATTCTTTTATTTGGCAATTGCATATAAATAACACAGCAATTCTCAATTTGATTTTCAAATTGAGAATATTTTTAAAATTATTTGTGATACCGTCTTAATTCTTCCCGGGGAGAAGCATTTCCTTGACAGAGCCGTTCCTTTGATACAAACTTTTACAGAGAGGGATGAAAAATGGAAGAAATTCGCTACAACGATCTATATACTACATCTGCCTGCAGGGATTTATTAAAGCTAAACAAAAACATTGAACTAAAAAATCTTCTGTCCGATGACCGAATACGGAAATACACAATAAAAATAAGCAATGATTTGAACTATAATTTTGCTGCAAAGAGGGTCGACGGTGAAATTCTGGATTTACTCCAGAAGCTGGCCGATGAACAACAGGTTGTTGAGAAATATAAATGCCTTCTGAAAGGCAGTATTATGAACCCCGGAGAAAATCGAAAAGTCCTCCACCACCTGACACGCAGGGAGCCCGGAAACAAAGGGAGCCTGGAAATAGACGACCTTGAGAATTTTTATCGCTCAGAGCAGGAGAGAATTTACAGTTTTGCCGATGAACTTCATTCAGGGAAGATAAAGGGTTCAACGGGAAAGACCTTTGAATCGGTTGTTCAAATAGGCATTGGAGGCTCAGATCTAGGCCCCAGAGCCCTCTACATGGCTCTGGAAAACCTCGTCGCAAATGACAAACAAAAAATGACGGCACATTTTATATCCAACATAGATCCTGATGACTCAAATTTTGTATTTTCGAGAATCGATCCCGAATCGACACTTTTTATACTTGTTTCCAAGAGCGGGACAACCCAGGAAACCCTGACGAATATGAAGCTGATAGTAAAAAAATTAAAAAGCAGGGGTATTAATCCCTCAAAACATATTCTTACCGTAACAGCAAGAAATAGTCCTATTTCAAAACCTGACGACTATCTTAAAACATTCTATATCGACGACTTTATAGGGGGAAGGTATTCTGTCACCAGTGCCGTAGGAGGGGTTGTCCTCTCTCTGGCTTTTGGAAGGGATTTTTTCTCAGAGCTGCTTCTGGGCGCCGGAAAGACGGATCAAAGGGCACTTGAAATTGACATTCTGAAAAATGCAAGCCTCATGGATGCCCTGATCGGCGTATATGAAAGGAATTTTCTTGGACTCCCTTCAACAGCCATACTTCCATATTCCCGGGCATTGTCCAGATTCCCCGCCCATCTTCAGCAAGTTGACATGGAGAGTAATGGGAAAAGCGTTAACAGATATGGAAAACCCCTTACTTATTCTACAGGTCCGCTAATTTTTGGAGAACCGGGGACCAACGGGCAGCACTCCTTTTTCCAGTTTCTGCATCAGGGTAGCGATATTATCCCCCTTCAATTTATCGGATTCAAAGAACCTCAATCGGAATTTGATGAGATAATAGAGGGATCAACAAATCAAACAAAACTCAATGCGAATCTCGCAGCTCAGATAACAGCATTTGCCGTCGGAAAGGAAAATGAAAACAAAACTAAGAACTTCCCGGGAAACAGGCCGTCAAGCCTGATACATGGGAAGAAACTAACCCCCGAAGCCCTCGGAGCCTTGCTGGCTCATTACGAAAACAAAGTCATGTTCCAGGGATTCATATGGAACATAAATTCCTTTGACCAGGAAGGAGTTCAGCTCGGAAAAATCCTGGCGAAATCAGTACTCTCCGG
>CAZEKV010000019.1:0-21753 GCA_964512945.1 uncultured Spirochaetales bacterium
GAATTGATTCAAATTCTTTATCGCTCGCTAGTTCAATCCAGCATCCTCTTTTTTATCCTTAGAGTAAACCTCGCCCTTAAAAATCCAAACCTTAACCCCAATAACTCCGTACGTCGTCATTGCTTCAGCAAACCCATAATCAATATCCGCCCTGAAAGTATGCAGCGGCACCCTGCCTTCTTTATACTGCTGCTCCCGTGCCATCTCAGCACCCCCGAGACGTCCGGCTATCTTTACCTTTATCCCTTTTATTCCGGTCTTCATCGCATTCGATATGGCCATTTTTAAAGCCCGCCTGAAAGCCCCTCTGGCCTTTAGCTGCCTGGCTATATTCATGGCCACAATAGTAGCATCCGACTCCGGCTTTTTAATCTCTTTTATCTTTATCTGAATCTTTTTCTCTGCTATACCCTGAAGCATTGCCCCTATTTTCTCAATATTGGAGCCCTTGGCACCTATTATTACCCCGGGTTTAGAAGTAGAAACCACAATCGTTATTCTCTGAGGCTGCCTTATAATCTCAACCTCCGATATGTCAGCCCCTTTTGTTTCCTTGCATTTTAGAAGAACCTTTCTAAGTGTTATGTCTTCATGAAGGGTGTCAGCGTATTCCCTGGGGTCTACGAACCATTTCGACTTCCACGTCTTATTTATTCCGAGCCTTATCCCTATTGGATTAACTTTCTGCCCCACTTTATTCCTCCATTCCTGCTAACTCATCAATTTCAACGGATATATGACTCATTCTCTTCAATTGAATATCCCTTCGACCCCTTGCTCTTGCCCACAAGCGCTTCATCCTCGGCCCCTCATTAACCTGCAATTCCCTTATATACAGCATTTCCTCATCAAGCATCTTGTTACTCACAAGTGCATTGGATGCCGCTGACTTGATAACCTTCTTGAGAAAAACTGCTCCTTTATGGGGCAAATTCTCCAGAATTGCAACAGCATCAACATATTTCTTCCTTCGCAGGTTATCCGCTATTCTCCTTAATTTCTTTGGCGATATTAAAAGAAAGCGGGCGTGTGCTCTATATCCTTTTTTTGTATCCATTTTTCTACCTATCTCTTTGATGATTTCTTATCAGATCCAGAATGACCCCTGAAAAATCTGGTGGGAGAAAATTCACCAAGCTTGTGCCCAACAAGATTTTCCGTAATATAAACCGGTATCCATGTCTTCCCATTGTAGACCGATATTGTAAAGCCAACCATCTCGGGAATAATTGTTGAACACCGGGAATACGTTTTTATCATTTTCTTGTTTCCCGCTTTCCCCATTTCAACGATTCTCTTGTACAATCGTTTATCAATAAACGGGCCTTTTTTTATCGATCTTGCCACACTTCTCTCCTATTTCCTTCGCTTAACAATAAATTTACCGGATAATTTCCTCTTCTTTCTCGTTTTATAACCCTTTGCAGGCTGACCCCAGGGAGAAACAGGATGTCTACCACCCGAAGTTTTCCCTTCACCACCCCCATGAGGGTGATCGTGGGGATTCATAACGACCCCCCTGACCTTGGGTCGCCTACCAAGCCATCTCGACCTGCCGGCTTTGCCAAGAGAGATATTCATATGGTCTTCATTGCCAATCTCACCCAGGGTGGCGTGACATTTTTTCAAAACCATACGCATTTCTCCCGAAGGAAGTTTCAGGGTAACGTAATCTCCCTCTTTCGCAACGATCAAAGCACCGGCACCTGCCGATCTTGCCAGTTGTCCCCCTTTACCAAGCTGCAACTCAATATTGTGGACTACAAGACCCAGTGGAATTTTCTCAAGCTCCATTGAATTACCCACCCTGATTGGAGAATCATTTCCACTCTGAATTGTCTCATTGATACCCAGACCCTTTGGTGCCAGAATATAGCGTTTCTCACCATCGGCATAATTTATAAGTGCAATATTGGCACTCCTGTTTGGATCATATTCAATCGCTGCCACTTTTCCGGGCACACCATACTTATCTCTCTTAAAATCAATCAACCTCAACCGCTTCTTATGTCCTCCGCCTCTTCTCCTTACGCTGATCCTGCCTTTTGCACCGCGGCCGGCTTTTGAAGACTTTCCCTTCGACAGAGACTTCTCGCTCCCCACCCTTGTAATTTCGTCAAAACTCAAAACCGATCTAAAACGGGAAGCCGGTGTGTTTGGTTTATATTTTCTAACTGCCACAAATATCCCCTATTCTATATAACGTTCTCTATACACCTTCGAAAATATCTATCCTTTCGCCTTTCTTAAGTGTCACTATTGCTTTCTTCCAGCCCGTTGTAAAACCTGTATTCCTGGACTTTTTATTCATCACCTTTTTTGGTTTTGATTTAACATTAATAATGTTACAGGAGCTTGTCTTAACATCAAATTCCTTCGCAACGGCATACATTATCTGAATTTTGTTAGCCCGCCCATTAACACGGAAAACATACTTTCTTACGTCATCTTCCTTCATGCGGTTCGTTTTCTCGGTTAATACAGGCTCTAATATTATGTCTTTTGATTCCATGCTAAAACCAACTCCGTTTTATTCAAAAAATTTATTCATTTCTTCTGCAGCTGACTTCAGCACAACTATCTTCTTTCCATAGAAGAGATCATGAGCCCGCAGTTTGTTAAATGTCAAACATGTCAACCAGGGGACATTAGAAGCTGCTCGTTTTGTCATCCTGTCATCATTCTTTATGATCAATACTGTTCTTATGGGAGAAACAATATTTTTCATAATATTTACAATGTCTCTGGTTTTTCCACTGTTAACGGAAAAATCATCAACAACTGATAGATTTTCTTCCTTATTTTTCTTACTCAATATCGATTTTATTGCACATCGCTTCATCTTCTTGGGGATTCCATACCCATAATCACGCGGACGTGGGCCAAAAGCTGCACCACCACCCCGCTTTACAGGTGATTTATTATCCCCGGATCTTGCTCTTCCCGTTCCCTTTTGTGCCCACGGCTTGGCCGTACTTCCTTTTATTTCAGCTCGTGTTTTAGTACAAGCCGTACCAACCCTTTTGTTCGCAAGCTCATTTCTTATTGCGTAATAGATAGACCCATCACTGACATCACAGTTAAATACCCTATCATTGAGATCCACCTCGCCGCCTTCTTTCCCATCTACGGATAAGACTATTTTTTTCATTACTGATTCTTCCTTACTGTAACGGCAAACGCCCTACATTTTTATTGATCTCTTCACAAGAACAATAGAATTCTTTGTCCCAGGGACAGCACCGCGCACCATTATCACTCTTTTTTCTTCATCAATTTTAACAATTTCAAGGTTTTGTGAGGTAACCTTCGAATTACCCATCTTGCCAGCCATTCTGGTTCCCTTTAAAACTCTTGATGGAGCTGCAGCCATCCCCGTACTCCCGATACCCCGATGAAATTTTGAGCCATGGGTCTTGTTTCCACCACTAAAATTATACCTCTTCATTACACCCTGAAAACCTTTACCCTTCGATATTCCCGTTACATCTACATACTCAATATTTTTAAAGACCTCAACACCGAATTTCTGCCCAACAGAATATTCCATGTCAAAATCCCTTATTTCCTTGATGATCTTCTTTGCCTCAACACCCTCGGGAAACTGACCCCCAACAGGTTTTCTAACATTCTTCTTTTTATCAACTGCCCCGAGAACGACCGCATCATAGCCGTTTTTTTCTTTCTTTCTCTCACCTATAACATAGTTTTCTTCGATCTTAACCACCGTAACAGGAGAAAGCACCCCCCTCTCATCAAAAACCTGAGTCATTCCGATTTTCTTTCCAATCAACCCGATCATAAAACTACACCTCAATCTCTTTATCTACTGCTTAATTTCAACATCTACGCCAGCCGGTAATTCCAGCTTCATCAACGCATCCATCACCGTTGATGTGGGATTAAGAATATCCAGAAGCCTTTTATGTGTACGCATCTCAAACTGCTCTCTGGCTTTCTTGTTTACATGAGGCGATTTTAGAACAGTGTACTTGTTTATACGTGTCGGAAGAGGAACGGGTCCTGCGACCTTTGCTCCCGCTTTCAGCACTGTCTGAACTATAGACCTGGCACTCTGATCAATCAACTCGATATCAAAACCCCTCAATCTAACACGTATCCTATTTTCAGCCATTCTTCCTCCAGAGAAAAATCAAGCCCCTTTCAGTAAAATTCCAAGGGGCTTTTCCTTAAAAATACAAAACTATTCTATAATTTCCACAACCTGTCCACTGGCAACCGTTTTCCCGCCCTCACGAATAGCAAAACGCAAACCTTTCTCCATGGCAATTGGATATATTAACTCAACAATGATTTCAACATTATCCCCAGGCATTACCATCTTCTTGTCATCAGGAAGGGTTACAGTACCGGTAATATCCGTCGTTCTAAAATAAAACTGGGGTCGGTATCCTGAAAAGAAGGGAGAATGTCTTCCGCCTTCTTCCTTCGAAAGAACATAGAGAGCACCCTTAAACTTCTTGTGGGGAGTAATTGACCCCGGCTTTGCGAGAACCTGACCACGTTCAACAGCTTTCTTGTCAATCCCCCTTAAGAGTGCACCAATATTGTCTCCTGCCTGACCCTGGTCAAGAAGTTTATTAAACATCTCAACCCCTGTACATACCGTAGTCTGGGTATCCTTAACACCTACAATCTCAATTGATTCTCCCACTTTGACAATTCCCCGCTCAACCTTACCCGTTACAACGGTTCCCCTGCCTGAGATTGAAAACACATCCTCAATAGGCATTAGAAAAGGCTGATCCAGAGCTCTATCAGGCAATGGAAAATATTCATCCATTGTTTTAAGAAGTTCCACTATACAGGCATTCTTCTCAGGATCATCAGGACTCTCCATAGCCTGGAAGGCCGATCCCTTGATTATTGGAGTATCATCTCCCGGAAATTCATACTCGTTAAGAAGCTCTCTAACCTCTTCTTCAACAAGCTCAATTAAATCAGGATCATCAACCTGATCACACTTATTCAAAAAAACAATTATTGAAGGAACACCCACCTGCCTCGCAAGCAGTACATGCTCCCTTGTTTGAGGCATTACAGAATCAGGGGCAGAGACAACAAGTACCGCACCGTCCATCTGAGCAGCACCGGTTATCATGTTCTTGATATAGTCGGCATGGCCGGGACAATCCACATGGGCATAATGCCTATTTTCAGTCTGATACTCAACATGACTTGTATTAATAGTAATACCCCTTGCCTTTTCCTCCGGTGCATTATCAATCTCTTCAAATGTTTTAATTTTAGCACCTGCCTGCTGAGAGCAAACCATCGTTATTGCCGCAGTTAATGTCGTCTTCCCATGGTCAACATGACCTACAGTTCCTACATTAATATGCGGCTTATCCCTTAGAAATTTTTCTTTAGCCATTTTTTCCTCCTTCTCAACCAATAATAGAAATATCATATGAGAAATAGCATCTTTACACTAAATAAACCGTAAAAGCCTACTCAACATAATACTGATTATTTTTTATGAAACCGAAGGATATAACATTAACGGGCAGGAGGTCAACAGTAATAAAAGTATTTTCCACACAGAACTGCATGTATTTCACTTTCCAGAACCTGCATAACCACCTTACCATCCCCTCGGCTCCATCAACAGCACCATCCAGGATAATTGGTTTGGCATAAACAAACCTAATCTATGTATGTAAACAAAATCCAATTAACTAAAATATTCTACTCAAAATACTCCAAACAGTATCTTCCTACCATTTATAATGAGAGAAGGCCTTGTTAGCCTCGGCCATTTTATGAGTATCCTCTTTCTTTTTATACGCAGTACCGGATGATTTCGCCGCATCCATCAACTCCGCACTCAGTTTATCGCTCATGGTCTTTCCGGCTCTGGAACGGGCAGCAATTATTATCCAGCGCATAGCCAGAGCCTCACGCCTGGAATCCCTTATTTCTACCGGCACCTGATAGGTCGACCCCCCAACCCTTCTGGATTTAACCTCAACAGAGGGTTTTACATTCTCCAGAGCCTTCAAAAACAACTCCATAGGGGGCTCCTTCGCTTTCTTTTCGATAATATCAAACGAATCATACAGGATTCTGGTAGTAACCGATTTCTTACCATCCAGCATCATCCTTGTTATAAACTTGGAAATAACCTTGCTCCTGTACTTCGGATCAGGAAGAATTTCCCTCTTAACAGCTTCTCTTTTTCTTGACATAATACTTCCTATCAGGCCTTCGGCTTCTTTGTTCCGTATTTCGATCTGCCCTTTTTTCTGTCATCAACACCAAGAGTATCCTTGGCACCCCTGACAATATGATACCTAACACCAGGAAGATCCTTAACCCTCCCGCCGCGCAATAGAACCACAGAATGTTCCTGGAGATTATGCCCGATACCGGGTATATACGCCGTCACCTCAATTCCATTTGTCAAACGAACCCTGGCAACCTTCCTCAATGCCGAGTTAGGCTTCTTGGGCGTTACAGTCATCACCCTGGTACAAACCCCCCGCTTCTGCGGACACGCATCCAGCGCAGGCGTTTTTGTCTTCTTCAATATCTTCTTCCTACCCTTCCGGATAAGTTGATTTATCGTCGGCATATATATAATCTCCCTTTCCCCATTACTTACTCATGGCAACGGACGGAATTTAACAGGCACACAGGATAATGTCAATAGTTTTAACAATTATTTTTCAGGTGCTCCAATCTTACTTTCGTTATTCTCATTTTCCGTCTCAAGCTCCAGAGCCTGTCTCTTCGCCTCAAGGATATTTCGCATCGAAACATCCAGGTCATCACTGCTCTGATCGAACAACTTTATAGCCCTGTAATCCTTCATTCCAGTTCCTGCTGGAATCAAATGCCCAATAATAACATTCTCTTTCAAACCCCTTAGTTGATCGGTTAATCCGGCAATTGCGGCATTTGTCAGAACCCTGGTTGTTTCCTGGAAAGATGCAGCCGAAATGAACGAACTAATATTTAGAGATGCCCTTGTGATTCCCAACAGCAGGGGCTTTGCAACAGCGGGCTGTCCTCCCTCTTTCAAGACTTTGATATTTTCCTGGTGGAATTCATACTTGTCAACTTGCTGGCCATTAATAAAACCTGTATCACCAACATTGGTTATCTCAACCTTCCTCATCATCTGACGAATGATAACCCCAATGTGCTTATCGTTTATCCGAACCCCCTGCAGTCTGTAGACCTCCTGTACTTCATTTACCAGAAATCTCTGGAGGGCATTCTCTCCAAGTATCCCGAGAATATCATGGGGATCTATATTTCCGTCACAGAGTATCTCTCCGGCCTCTACAATATCATTATCTCTTACAAGAAGACGGCGTCCCATGGGTACAAGATGCTTATACTCATTATTGTAAACGTCTTCTACCATCACAACCCGTTTACCCTTGACAATTCCCTTAAATTTAACAACACCCCCTATCCGGGCAAGAATGGTTGCCGTTTTCGGCCTTCTGGCCTCAAACAATTCCCCGACCCTGGGAAGCCCTCCGGTAATGTCTCTGGTTTTTACACTTTGCTTTAAAAGCTTGGCCAAGGTCTTTCCGGCTCTAACAGTTTCTCCGTCCTCGACATTAAGATATGCCGATCCGGGCAGAAAGTAGCTTCCGACTTCCTCACCTTTTTTATTTTCGATAAGGATTCTGGGCTGGAGGGTTTCAAGGGTGAATTCGGTTATTTTCTTCTCAATGTTGCCGGTGTCCTCATTTATCTCCTCCTTCAAGGTGGTTCCAAGAACAATGTCCTGGAACTTTACCTTTCCATCAACCTCGGAGATGATGGGCTCGGAAAAGGGATCAAATATCGCGATTGACTCTTCTGTCGGGACTATATCGTTCTCCTGGACAAGCAATTCGGCTCCATTCCTGATTATAATTTTCTGATCTTGAGCGACAAGGAGCAACCTGTCATTAACGATTCTCACATAGGCAATCTGTTTGGTCTTTATTTCTTCACTCTTCTTTTTCAGGACAACCTCGCCGGCAATAACCTTATCCCCATCCTTAACAAGAGGCAGATATCCATCTTTGATCTTTTCTTCCTGGAGTATTTTGGCGGCGATAACATTCCCTTTCCTTGTAAAAAGAATCGAATTATTCTCGAGTTTTACAGTGGTTCCGTTCACTTCGCGTATCAATACCGGATACTTGAGGAAGGTTCTATTTTCTTCACTTACCTTTGTTGCGGCTCCGCCGATATGAAAAGTCCGCATTGTAAGCTGTGTTCCCGGCTGCCCAATTGATTGAGCTGCGATTATTCCCACTGCCTCACCTATTTCAACAGTCTTGTTTCTGGCCAGATCACGCCCATAGCATTTCCTGCATACTCCATGCCGGGCTTCACATGTAAGAACAGTCCTCAACCTAACAGCATCAATACCAATCTCTTCTATTTTGGCGGCAAGTTCATCCGTTATCTCCTCATTAACATTGATTAGAACTTCTCCGGTTATCGGATGCTTAACCCTTTCCAGAGTAAACCTTCCCGCTATCCTGTCCCTCAATGATTCGACAATCTCTTCTCCGTCCTTCAAGGCACTGGTTTCAATCCCATTAATTGTACCGCAGTCTTCAACATTAACAACAACATCCTGAGCAACATCTACAAGTCTTCTTGTAAGATAACCGGCATCTGCTGTCTTCAATGCTGTATCTGCCAGCCCCTTTCTTGCTCCATTAGTCGAGATAAAAAATTCTATTATTGATAAACCTTCCTTAAAGTTTGAGCGGATGGGAAGCTCAATAATATCACCTGACGGCTTGGCCATAAGCCCGCGCATCCCCGCAAGCTGCCTTATCTGGGTTCTGCTTCCCCTTGCCCCCGAATCGGCCATCATATATACGGGGTTAAATCCCTTATTGTCTTCCTGGAGAGTTTTCATAAGAACAGAAGTCAGATCTTCATTAGTTTTGGACCAAACCTCAACGACCCTGTTATAGCGCTCTTCCTGTGTAATATGCCCCTGTAAATACTGATTTTGTATTTCTTCGACATTCTTATTGGCATTATCAATCATAGTCTTCTTCTCTACAGGAATTACAATATCGCCCATTCCTATTGTAGCTCCGAAAATCGTAGCGTATTTAAAACCTGTATCCTTAATTACATCCAACAACTCAACCGTGACGGCGGGACCGTGTACCGCATAGGTACTGCTAACAAGATCTTTAAGCTCTTTCTCACCCAGAGCGTAGTTTATAAAACCGATTTTTTTCGGCAAAGCATTATTTAATATTACTCTCCCAGGTGTAGTATCAACATATTCTTCACCAATACGAACCCTGCATTCCGCCTGATAATCCACAGCCTTAACGTCGAGAGCCATTAAAACCTCATCCACTGAAGAAAACCATTTTCCCGACCCCTTGCAGCCCTCCTTTTTTCGTGTCAGATAGTTTATTCCGAGAACCATATCCTGAGATGGAAAAACAACGGGACCGCCGTTTGCGGGATTCAGAAGATTTTTGGATGACAACATCAAAGTCCAGCATTCTATCTGAGCCGCCTGTGTCAGAGGAACATGAACGGCCATCTGATCTCCGTCAAAATCAGCGTTGTAGGCATGGCAGACAAGGGGATGAAGCCTGATTGCCTTTCCCTGAACAAGAACAGGTTCAAAGGCCTGGATCCCGAGACGATGAAGTGTAGGAGCACGGTTTAAAAGAACAGGATGTTCCCTTACAACACCATCAAGAACCGCCCAAACTTCAGGGGTCTCCTGCTCAACAAGGTTTTTTGCCTTTTTGATATTGTATACAACATCCTTTTCTACAAGTTTTTTCATAATAAAGGGCTTAAAAAGTTCAAGTGCCATCTTTGCGGGAAGCCCGCATTGATGAAGTTTCAACTCGGGGCCAACAACAATTACAGAACGACCGGAATAATCAACCCGCTTCCCGAGCAGATTCTGTCTAAAACGCCCCTGCTTTCCTTTCAACATATCCGACAAAGATTTCAAGGGTCGGTTTGAAGCCCCTTTTACAACTTTTTTCTTCTTGGAATTATCAAAAAGCGCATCAACAGCCTCCTGAAGCATACGCTTTTCATTTCTTATAATAATATCAGGAGCACTTAACGACATTAATCTCGTTAAGCGGTTATTTCTATTTATTACACGACGGTATAGATCATTTAAGTCAGATGTGGCAAACCGCCCTCCATCCAGCTGAACCATCGGACGCAACTCGGGGGGAATTACAGGTATCACATCAAGAATCATCCATTCAGGCCTGTTTGAAGAATCCTTAAAATTCTCAACTATCTCAATCCGTTTAAGAAGGCGTTTATCCGCCTTCTCGCCTTTTTCGATCATCTTCTCACGAAGAACTGAATACAGGGCATCAAGATCCAACCCTTCCAGCAAAGAACGTATCGCCTCGGCTCCTATGCCGGAGGTAAAACTATCTCCATACCTTTCACGAGCCTCAAGATATTCTTCCTCTGTCAATAAATCCATCTTCTTGAGATCAGTATCCCCTGGCTCAATTACAACATATTTTTCATAATATAAAATGGATCTCAGCGAGGCTATCGTAAGATCCAGAAGCAGACCCATTCTTGAGGGGACAGAACGATAATACCAGATATGTGATACCGGCGAAGCGAGTTCGATATGCCCCATCCTCTCACGGCGCACCTTAAAATGGGTAACCTCAACACCGCAGCGGTCACATATGACCCCACGATACCTGATTGACTTGAATTTACCACATTTACATTCCCACTCTCTTGTGGTTCCAAAAATCTTCTCACAAAAAAGGCCCTCTGTTTCCGGCCTCAGGGTTCGATAATTTATCGTTTCCGGCTTTTTTACCTCACCATACGACCACATACGTATTCTCTCCGGTGAGGCTAATTTTATCTGTAAACTATCGAAATCCTGTATATCTCTCATTTCTTTTATTCTCCCCTTATTAGAAGTGACCGCCCTGTCTATTGATAAGCTCTTCATCTCTTTCGGTTAATGGTATCTGCTTCGCTCTCGAATCCCATATGGACAAATCAAGGGCAAGCCCCCTTAATTCCTGAACAAGTACATTGAAAGACTCAGGGATGCCTGCAGCAGAAGAGGGTTCGCCCTTTACTATACTTTCGTATATCCTGGCTCTCCCGCTCATATCATCGGATTTGATTGTTAAAAGCTCCTGCAGGGTATTTGCGGCTCCGTAAGCCTCCAGTGCCCAGACCTCCATTTCCCCGAGTCTCTGTCCTCCAAACTGAGCCTTCCCTCCGAGGGGCTGCTGGGTAACAAGAGAATAGGGGCCTGTCGATCTGGCGTGCATCTTATCGTCAACAAGATGATGGAGTTTAATATAGTACATAATTCCAACCGTAACAAGATTTTCAAAAGGACTACCCGTCTTCCCATCATACAAGACTGTTTTTGAGGATCCTGGAAGCCCTGCTTCGATTAGTTTTTCTTCAATCTTTTCATTCCCAATTGACTGGAAAACCGGGGTTGAATACCATTCATCCAGCCTGAAGCCCGCCCATCCAAGCTGGGTTTCCATTATCTGTCCGAGATTCATCCTTGAGGGCACTCCAAGAGGGTTCAAACAAATATCCAGCGGAGTTCCGTCCTCCAGATAAGGCATATCCTCCTCCGGTAAAACCTTTGCAACAACGCCTTTATTCCCGTGGCGTCCGGCCATTTTATCACCCTCTTTGAGCTTTCTTTTTGTTGCAATGAGAACTTTTACTATTTCATCGACCCCAGGATTCAGATCATCACCCTCGGATCTCTTCAATCTCTGAATATCTATTATTGTACCTTCAACCCCGTGGGGTACCTTTAATGAGGTATCCCGAACCTCTTTGGCTTTTTCACCAAAAATTGAGTTTAATAATTTAAACTCCGGAGTAGTATCGGTTTCAGACTTTGGAGTTACCTTACCTACAAGGATATATCCCGACTTTACCTTTGAACCGATTCTTATTATTCCTTCCTCATCGAGGTGTTCAAGAATTTTTTCATTTGTATTTGGAATATCCCTTGTTAATTTTTCAGGACCAAGCTTCGTTTCCCTCACATCCGTACTGAATTCCTTTATGTGTATGGATGTGAAGATGTCATCCTTAACTACTTTCTCAGATATCAGAATTGCATCCTCATAATTATAGCCGTTCCACGGTACAAAACCGACCAGAATATTTCTTCCAAGGGAAAGCTCTCCCCTATGGGTGGCGGGCCCATCTGCTATAACCTCGCCGTTATCAACATGCTGCCCGATCCTGACAATCGGACGCTGGTTAAAACAGGTATCCTGGTTGGTTCTCTGGTACTTTATGAGGTTATACGAATCCCTCTCCGCCTTGTCTTTTACGTTATCCGGATTTATTACAATAACATCGGAGGCAACATATTCAACCAGACCGGCTCTCCTGGCTTTCAGCAAAACCCCTGAATCGTAGGCGGCTTTTGCTTCCATTCCTGTTCCCACAACCGGGGGTTCGGGAAAAAGCAGGGGAACAGCCTGGCGCATCATGTTCGAGCCCATAAGTGCCCTATTTGCGTCATCGTGTTCCAAAAAGGGGATCAATGAAGCCCCTACCGAAATAACCTGCTTGGGCGAGACATCCATGTATGTAATTTTTTCAGGAACTTTCGTGGTGTAGTCTCCGGCTTTTCTGACCGAGACAAGTTTCTCTAAAAAAGTCCCATCCTTAGCCAGACGGGTATTCGCCTGGGCTATAAAATGCCTTTCCTCGTCCATGGCAGAAAGATACTCTACTTCTCTCGATACTTTTCCGTCAATCACCTTTCTGTAAGGGGTTTCAAGGAAGCCATACTCGTTTACACGGGTATAATTAGCAAGAGAAACTATCAACCCGATATTGGGACCCTCGGGAGTTTCTATCGGACACATCCGCCCATAATGGGTATAATGAACATCTCTGACCTCAAAGCCGGCTCTATCCCTTGAAAGTCCTCCGGGACCAAGGGCATTAAGCCTCCTCTTGTGGGTAAGCTCCGATAGGGGATTTACCTGATCCATAAACTGCGAAAGCTGACTTGAACCAAAAAATTCCTTTATGGAGGTTACAATCGGCTTGATGGATATTAAATCCTGGGGCTTTATTGTTTCGACTTCTTTAAGAGACATCCTCTCCTTGGCAATACGTTCCATACGGCTAAAAGCAGACTTTAACTGATTTGCCAGAAGCTCACCGACAGAGCGTATCCGCCGATTCCCAAGATGGTCAATATCATCAACATTAGCTTCGGATATATAGACTTTTATTAGATATGTCATTGTACTAACAATATCCTGACGTGTTAGTATATGCTCTTTATTGTCGGATTCGTAGTCGAACTTTTTATTCAACTTGTATCGTCCAACCTCCCCCAGATCATATCGCCTCGGAGCAAAAAACATCGAATTTAAATCCTTCTCGGCACTTTCCAGTGTTATAGGCTCTCCCGGCATAAGAACCGAATATACAGCACTTATCGCATCTTCGTGGGAGGGCTCATTTATACCCGCATCCTCTTTGGAGAATTTTATATCCTCCTGCTCAAAGCAATTAAGTATCATAAGGGAGTGAAGCGAATTATCATCATCGAAATCAATTACTTCTATTTTCTTAATTCCGGTATGTATGAGCTCATCGACATCATGTGGGTGAAGTTTCTCGCCGGCTCTGTACATTCTTTTGTCTTCATCACCGTTTATGTAAACAGCTCTTGCAAGGACTTTCCCGACAAGTTCTTCTTTATCTTTACGGTTATCAACAACCTTTTTTGTTACACTTTTATAAAAAACATCTATTATCTTTTCTCTGCTGTCAAATCCAAGCGCACGGAGAAACAGGGTTCCAAGAATCCTTTTTTTCCTATCTATTTTTGCAAAAATCAATTCTTTTTTCTGGTCGATCTCGAATTCCAGCCAGGAGCCCCTGTAGGGTATGATACGCGAAGAAAAAACTCCTTTATCATGAGAAAAGATAACCCCGGGGGATCTATGTATCTGACTGACAACAACTCTCTCAGCACCGTTAATGATAAAGGTTCCCCTCTCCGTCATCAGGGGAATATCACCCATGTAAATACCCTTCTGGCGTATCTCTCCTGTTTCCTGAAAGATAAGATTCATCTGTGCTTTAATGGGAATTGCATATGTAACGCCCTTCTGCTTGCATTCGTATTCAGAGAGTTTTATATTAGATTCGTCAAGCATATACTGCGAATACTCTATTATTATATTTCCACCTGGACTTACTATCGGAAAAACATTTCTGAAAACGGCTTCAAGCCCCTGATTCAAAAGCGGTTCACCGGAGCGGATCCTGTTTAACTGCAAAAATTTTTCATACGATAACAGTTGTATATCAACAAGATCAGGAATAGCCATAACCTCATCATATTCCCTGCCCAGGTAGATCCTATTAATCTCTTTGTGCCTATCCAGCATTACATATCCTCCTTACAAACATACCTGCAGGGGAATCTCCCTGACAATTTTGCAAGATACAATTACAAAATAAGCAAAAAGACCCAATACACTTACGCGTTTGGGTATTTTTGCTTTTTCGTAAACTTGTTCTTTTAATAGAAGTTAATATCAACTCTCTATTTTACCTCGACAGTCGCACCCGCTTCCTCAAGCTTGGTTTTAAATTCCTTTGCCTCTTCCTTTGAAACACCCTCTTTCAGGGTTTTGTCGCCAGCCTCAACAATCTCTTTTGCTTCCTTCAACCCAAGACCGGTAATCTGTCGAACAACCTTTATAACGGGAATCTTTTTACCATCTGCAAATCCCTTCAAGATTATGTCAAACTCCGACTGTTCCTCGGCGCCACCCCCTCCGGCGGCCGCAGCGGCAGGAGCCGCAACAGCGACAGGAGCCGCTGCCGTTACACCAAACTTTTCCTCCATCGCCTTTACAAGCTCTGAAACCTCAAGAACCGTCATATTGGAAATCGCTTCCAGTATGTCCTCTCTGGATAATGTAGCCATATTACCTTCTCCTTATTTATTATATTTTTTTTGTGCAATAGCATCGCTACCACTGAAGACTAATGCACTTCCCATTTCCCTTTTAATATATCAATTCCCCTGCTTGCTATCCGCAACAGCTTTCAGAGTTCTTGCAAGTTTTTCCGTCACACCATTAAGAACATATACGAAATTCTGCACCGGAGCATTCATGGTACTCATTAACATTGAAATTAAATCATTTCTCGATGGAAGTTTAGAAAAGGATTCAACGGACTCTGAATTGAATACTACTCCATCTATCACCCCGCCCTTGATCTCCAACTTTGTTTTAGAGGCATAGTCGAAAAGTATTTTAGCTACAGACCCCGAGTCCTCCCTCGTAAGAGCTATAGCCGTGGGACCCTTAAGATATTCATCAACTTCCGGATACTCCGTATCTTTCAGTGCAATTTTCACAAACCTGTTCTTCATTACACGAAATTCAGCCTTTTTTTCCCTCAATTCAACACGGAGCTTTGTAATCTCTTCTACAGACAAACCCCTGTAATCGGTAATAATGAAATCATTTATTCCCTTGAACCTATCTTTTATCACAGCAACAGCATCAAGCTTTTCCTGCTGTATCTTTTTTTCTGTTTCCGCCATATGTTTACTCCTAATTTTCCCTTATCAAAAGACGCACTCCCGGCCCCATTGTTGAAGACAGCGACACGGTCTTAATGAACTCTCCCTTCGAATCAGAGGGTCTCCTCTTCACAATCTCCGACACAACCGCCCTGATATTCTCTCCGATCTTTGCAGTATCCATAGAAACCTTGCCAACGGAAACATGAAGAACACCTGTTTTATCCGATCTGAACTCAAGTCTTCCCTTTTTCAACTCCGCAAGAGCTGCTTTCACGTCAAAGGTAACCGTTCTTGTCTTTGGATTCGGCATTAGACCCCTGCGTCCCAATATAGGACCAAGACGCCCGACATCTTTCATCATATCGGGAGTTGCTACGGCAACATCAAAATCCAGCCACCCGCCCTTAATTTTCTCGACAAGATCCGTGTCTCCCACATAGGCTGCACCGGCCTCTCTGGCCTCGTCTGCCTTCTCACCTTTAGCAAAAACAAGAACCTTCTTTTCTCCGGTAAACTGATTTGGCAAAACCATAGTATCACGAACAGCCTGGGCTTTCTTTAGATTTAGGTTCAAAGCCAATTCTACCGTTTCGTCAAATTTGGCATATGCTGCCTCTTTTACGAGATCAACCCCTTTTTCGAGGTCAAACAATTCCTGTCTGTCATATTTCTTCTGAGCCTCAACATACTTTTTTCCACGTTTCATACGACCTCCGCCTCAACACCCATACTCCGGGCGGTTCCCGCTATGATTTTAACAGCCGCATCAATATCGTTGGCATTCAAATCCTCAAACTTTACCCTGGCAATTTCCTCTAGCTTCCCTCTGTCAATTTTTGCCACCTTTGTCTTATTGGGTTCGGACGAACCCTTATCAAGCCCGCAGGCCTTTTTAATCAAAACCGCAGCAGGGGGTGTCTTAGTTATAAAACTAAAAGACCTGTCGGCATAGACCGTGATAACAACAGGAATCGTCAAGCCCGGTTCCATTTTTTTTGTTTGATCGTTGAATTGTTGAACAAATTTCGGAGCACTTACCCCATGGGGTCCCAGTGCCGGCCCAACGGGAGGAGCAGGAGTCGCCTTACCCGCCGGAACCTGCAGCTTGATCAGAGCTGTAATCTTCTTTTTCGCCATTATTTTCTCCTTGTGGTAATAACGCTTTTTTTGATTTTAAAGCTCCCACACTTGATCCTGATTATTTTCAGACTTTCTTCTCAACCTGAAGAAAATCAACCTCAACAGGGGTTGCTCTCCCAAAAATACCAACCACAACCCTCAGTTTGCCTTTTTCCAAATTTACATCATCCACCGTTCCTGTGAAAGTATCAAAAGGACCATCGATAATTTTAACACTTTCCCCGACAATAAAAGTATTCCTTGGCTTTAACAGCTTGTCGGCTTTTATCTCTCCTGATTTTTGCAGGATGGAGCGGGCTTCTTCCGAGGATATCGGAAAGGGCTTTACGGCTCCCTTTGAACCCAGAAAGCCAGTTACACCCTGAATACGCCTTATCCTTGAACATGCATCCTTCCAGCCCCTGTCAGGCAGATCCATCTCTATAAGGATGTAGCCGGGAAGAAATTTCTTTGTGGAAATCTTCCTTTTTCCATCCTTAACTTCGACCACCTCTTCCGAAGGAACCTTTATATCAAAAAGGATGCCCTCAAGTTCACTATTATCTATAAGCCGCCGAATGTATTTCTCGATCCTGTTCTCATACCCCGAATAAGTGTGAACTACATACCACCCTTTTGCCATCACCTTCCTCTTCTTGTTTTCATCTTGTCAACATAACCATACAGTATTACTACTTTATAAATAGAAGATCCCTGCCCAGCATAAATGCAAAATCAAGAAACCCTAGAATCAAACCAATAAGAATTACGGAAATAATGACAACCTTTGTTGACGACAAGACCTGATCTCTACCCGGCCACGTCACCTTCCTTAACTCAAGATACGAATCCTTAAAAAACTGAACAATCTTCTTCATTTCTTATCTTCTCCCCATGTACGACAGGCCAGGTAGGACTCGAACCTACAACATCCGGTTTTGGAGACCGGCGCTCTAGCCATTAGAGCTACTGGCCTAAATATAGATCCCCATTTACAGTTATTATGTTACGCTATTTTACCTTAGCTTCCTTATGAAGAGTATGTTTCCTTTCAAAAGGGCAGTACTTTTTTATCTCAAACTTCCCCTGCATATTCCTTCGATTCTTATGAGTCGTATAATTCCGTCTTTTACATTCGGAACACTGTAAGGCTATCTTCTCAACCGCACCCTTTTTAGACTTCGCCATTCTTGATACACTCCTGTTAAATACAAGCAAGGGGGTATTCTATAACAAACGCTCTCAATCTGTCAATGCCGATGAGCCCTCGATCGGGTTTGAACCGATGACCCCCTCCTTACCATGGAGGTGCTCTACCACTGAGCTACAAGGGCATTTCCCCGTATATGGTTGACCGAAATTAGCAAAGATGATGTATTTTGTCAATACAATCTTAAGACATGCCCTAAAAAAAAGATCTGCCGCTGAAACTACCCCCGGTTTTGTCTTTCATCAGCTTATAGAACTCAATTATCTGCCTGAAATTTGCAAATATACCGAATCCTCCAGAATTGCCTTAAACGATTACTGGTTTTTTTGATCCGGGGATCTTCCTTCGAAGAAAAATCAACCGGAAACACCTAAAAACAGGAATACTATTGTCAGACTTCGTTTATGAAATCCAAAATAATTATTCAAGCAGTTATTATCTTTCAATCGCTTCATATTAAAATTTCTTGATTGACATAATATATCTATTTTAATAATATTTTGTTAGCAGGGGGTTGCCGTAGCATATATTGCTTTAAGGAAATCCGCATGGGTTCTCATTAAAAAAAAAGGAAAAGAAAATAAATAAGCAAAAAAAGATATCAATTTTATATCTGCTAAGGGATTTTTACGATGAGGAAGTCTTTAATCTTCTCATAAGGGAGTTCTATAACTCGGATGTAGAGGTGGGCGTAACAGCAATAGATTCCTCTGCCTCAATTGGAAACGAAATAGCAATTCCCCATCTGCATAAATTGATTGAAAAGGGGGATGTCCGCAGGCAGCTGGCATCAATAAAAGCAGTATCCAGAATTATGGCCCCATCCTCAATAAATATGCTGTTAAAATACTACGAATTACTTCCGAGCGATGAAATAAGACTGGAAATTCTCAGAACCGTTAACATAATTTCCCCAAACCACAAAGAAATAATAAATTTGAATAAGTCCATCCTGAGTTCCATTAACGACAAGAATGAGGCTCTGAATAAGCTGGCACTGGAGGGCTTGCTAATTTCCAGTGAAAATCTGAATTATATAAAAAGAATTTTCCCGAATCTTCCGGACAGTCTGAAAAAATTCGTCTTTAAAAAAATCCTCATCCTTGATAAACCCGATATCCCGTTTTTTATAGACTATTTTATGGCATCATCAAAAAAATTCACCCCGGAAACCCTTGGATACTATCTGGCAGGATATCAATTGAAAGCAAAAAAACCCCTTTCAAAGTACATCCTTGAAAGACTGAATGATTCCAGAGAGCCCTCCTACATATCCTTTCTTCATTCCATCATTGAGCATGATATAATGATTGAACCATTAAGGATCGTAAGAACCCTCCTCAGACTCCCCTATATAAATATTGCCACAGAGACGATGATAGGAAAATCAATTCAAAACATTGTTGATATGATAAGGAAAAAACATCCATATCTCATAAACGAGCTTCACATTCGGATAAAAGATTATATGGAAGCTCTTTTTGGTAAAATAAATCAAGGCTACATATCGCTAAAGGGTATACTGGATAAAAACACCCTCCTGATAGCTATTCTCGCGAATTTAATTGAAAATTACGCTTCAAAAGAAATCCTTAGAGATATGATTTATTTTCTAAAAGCAAACCATAATATAAATCCGGCAGTCTTAATAAAAAAAATTCGCATGAGTCTTTCAAATGCCACAGTAGAAGAAAAAAACAGATTTGAGGCATGTATGCCCCTTTTTCAGAAAAAGAAAAAAAACGAAAAGATGAAAATCCTGAACACTATATCTAAAGTGAATTTCGAGCGGCCATCCAATCTGAGAAGTATCAACCGCCTCATAAGAATTGCGGGGATAATAAAACTAAAAGTATCCATAAATCTGATACAGAATATACTTTCTTTTGCCCGCCGTGAAAAAATATCTTTTCTCGAAGAAACCAGTATTGTAACATTATGCCAGTTGTTTTACAGAAAGGTTATAAATGAAGCCAGAGAATACTTAAGTCCCTCTTCGATAAGTATTCCATCAACAAACGGATATTTGAGGGGTCTTCGCTTCCTCCCCCCAGAAGGTATACTGAATACACTCCTGAAACTTTTGATTACCCCCTCTATGAAACTAAAATCAAAAGAAATTATTCTTGACAGCATAGAATATATGAACCTTAAAGAAACAAAGGGTATATGGCCTGTATTTGTAAAAACCCTGATGATCCCCGAACTGGATTTTAGTCTAAAAGAAAAGATTTCTGATATAATAATAAAAAACGGCGATGCCTCGATCATACAAATTCTTCTTGAATTGACGGGCAGCAACAAGGAATATTTGAAGATATTCGCTGTAAGAGCCCTTAAGAGCATTAGCCTCCGGCTCTGGACACAAAAAGAAGTACTGGTAAACAGGTTCTACCTGCTTCTGGAGGATGAATCAACAAGTGTTAGAATTGAGGCTCTTCTTGCCCTGATAGCCTTTAAGGATGATTATGCAATCCAGATATTTGAAGACTATCTGACTGATGATGATAAAAAACAGGCAATTAAATTGCTGAACAGCCTGGAAATAATCAACTCCCGGGAACTCCTGATATTGCTGCTGAAACATATTGATTCACAGGATAAGGCTCTCCAGAAAGTTCTCAGAGAGGTCTTAAAAGAAAAAGTGAAGGATGAGTTCAAAGAAGAAATAAGAACCAGACTGATGGACGAAATAAAACAGGAGGCTCCGCTTGCTCCGAAATCCCCTGTCAAACTTGAAAAAAACAATATAATTAACCATGCCAAACTGGAATTTAAATTCAAAAGAGAAAACTCCCTGATTCTTACCGTTCTTTTTCTCGACATTGTCGGATACACAAAAAAATCATCGGATGTTGACATGTCAACTCTGCTGCAGATTATCAAAACCTTTGAGAGTATAGTTCTTCCGGTTATTGATGAATTCAAGGGAAATCTAATCAAAAAGATGGGAGACGGAATGCTTATAACATTTAAGCATCCGCTGAACGCAGCAATTTCCTCATTAAAAATTCAGAAAGGAATTACCGAATATAACCAGTACAAGGTTGAAAAAGAAAAATTCCAGGTTCGTATCGGAATCAACACGGGGCCTGTCATCAGAAAGGATAATGACATCTATGGAGATGTCGTAAATATCGCCTCCAGGATGGAGACATCCGCCAATCCGGGGGATGTCCTCCTGACCCATGACACCTACAAGGAAATCAGTAACTATATTAAATGCACAAAACTTGGAGAAATACATGTAAAAGGGAAAACCGAGGCCATTACAGCTTATTCAGCAGAAGAGATTAAGGTGGATATCAATAATATATTAAAATCAAAAGACAACAATAAAAGTGATATGAGTAAAAAGGGAAGCCTTAATGCCATAGCAATTTTAAAGGAATCTTCTTACAGCCCAAAATTTACCATACCGGAAAACTCAATTGAGGAAAACAAACACCTACCCACCCTGAGGGATGTCTTCAAAGACCTTGTTAAGGCCTCCTCTGAAATAACAAAGGACTACCATGAAGAATATGTTTTTAACAGATATCTTCAAAGTAAATGGAATCAAATAATAACCACACTACAATAAATTTAGATCACGCCGAAGAATCACCCTCTTCTTCTCATAAAAAATTGATATTTTACAGTGCAATTTCAGCGATTCCTGCTGTCCTTGTAGTTATCGTACCTTTCAGAATAAGACCTGTATTTATTTGTATCAGGGAAATATTTTTTCTTTATCCTGACAAGATCAATGGAGGCCTCCCTTAAGTCACTGTAATACCCCATCCCTTTATGTCCGGCACAGGCATCGCCCTCAAGTTCGGCATCCACAATGGCATGA
>CAZEKV010000020.1:0-21553 GCA_964512945.1 uncultured Spirochaetales bacterium
CTTGCCGACTCTTTTGTCAAGAAGGTATTCCTCCCCTTTCCTCGGGGAAATTGTGAAGTTTTCATCTACCATGGCTGCAATCTTGTCGGAAAAAAGTCCGGCAGCATTGATTATGTACTTACTCTTAATCGATAAATCTTCTCTGGTGTGGATGCTGAAAAATTCAGATTCTTTCTCTATTTTTACAACCTCCTTCCCCGTAAAAAGGGCAACTCCATTATCAACGGCATTTTCTGCAAGAGCAAAGCAGAATTCATATGGGCCGATAATCCCTGCAGTTGGAGCTAAGAGTGCTCCGAGAATATCGGGGCTTAGATTCGGTTCAAGCTCAAGAACCCTTTCATTCCCGATTATTTCAAGGTACTGGATTCCGCGTTCTTTTCCATCCATATAAAAGGATTTTAGTATTTCCATTTCCTCTTCTGTGAAAGCTACAACTAATGCTCCTCGGCGTTCAAAGGGGAATTCGAGTTCTTCTGAAAGGCGGTCATACATTCTGTTGCCCTTCACGCATAGGGCGGCCTTCAGGGTTCCTGATTTTGAGTGAAATCCTGCGTGGATGATTCCAGAATTGGCTTTACTTGTCCCAAAGGAAACATCAACCTCTTTTTCCAGAAGGGCAGTTTTGATTCTATATTTCGAAAGTTCCCGGGCTATTGAGGAACCAATAACACCGGCTCCAATTATTGTTACATCAAATTTATCCAGCATATACGAAAGAGTGTAAAATATGATTCGCCAGGTTTCAAGGAGAAAATTGCCCCTGGATCTGGCGATATCAATGGAAGTTTACTATATTTGGAGAAAACTATGGAAAAATACACCGGGAGAGCTTGATTTTGTCCGAAAAAAATGTAGAATCCCCATTCCGTTTTGGCGGGAAAAAATATAGGTCTGAGATCAGCGGCAGACATTATTCAAAGAGTTTCAATAATAAGGGTGATCCGGGAGGAAATTTAAAAGCAATTTTCACTGGAAAAAACAGGGGGAACATTATCAAAAGCATTTTATTGGTTATTTTTTCGGGAATTTGCGTTTTTTACTCAGAAGGCGGAAAAGATCTGAAAGAGACGGGGGGAATAAAAGAAATCGCAAAATCGGAGATTGATGATTTTCAGGATATCAGCCTGAAATTATTCAGGAATGAATTAACAAGATCGTTGATAGTAGACTATTATTCAAAAATAACAAAATCAAAAAGAGTAGCAGAGGCGATTATCCTTTCTGCAGATAAATACGATATTCCTGTTTCTCTTGCTTTCAGTCTCTCATGGGCTGAAAGCCGGTATTTACCGAGGGCTGTTAATTATAATTCCAACTCGGTTGACAGGGGGCTTTTTCAGT
Source organism: uncultured Spirochaetales bacterium (assembly GCA_964512945.1). Taxonomy (GTDB): domain Bacteria; phylum Spirochaetota; class Spirochaetia; order CAZEKV01; family CAZEKV01; genus CAZEKV01. Next base: position 1,345 of record CAZEKV010000020.1, read on the forward strand.
TAAATTCCCTTTCTTTTCCAAATTTAGATAACTCAATTTATTTTGATCCCTACAAAAATGCGAATCTTGGATTACGTCACCTGAAATTTTGTCTTAACAAGGGGAAGAATGAACTTGTCGGATTGGCTATCTACAATGCCGGTGTATCGAGGGTTGTAAATGGGCATATTCCTTTTTCAACCCTTAATCATGTTTCCAGAATTCTTGAATATAAAAGAAAGCTGGATGCCAGATTAAGAACTGAGATGAAAAAAGTGATTCCTGTTGTTAGCCTGGCGGAATTATTTTTCAACAGGAATCGGACATAGTTCGGTTTTCCTGATCGGAACCTTACTCCGCCTCAGTTGAAACTCCGATGTCGGGGGCGTTCCCGCCCTTTCATAATTTACATCCTTGAGTTAAAATCCGGCATCTCGTGGTGTATTTACAAAAAAAATTTAGTATTTTGAATCTGCATATTCCAGCCACCCGTTTGCTTTTACAAGTGTTTTATTAAATTCAGAAATCGAAAATTCTATCTCTTCTTTCAAGTCCTCAGTTCTAATTTTCAGGATGCTTTTTTCAAGATCTATGTCGATAAATGTTTTTTCCCCGGAATATTTCTCAAAAAGATGATCAATTGTCTTTGAAGGTAGGCGGATTGCCATCATTCCGCAGTTGAACATGTTTTGTTCGAATATCCTGGCAAAATTTTCTGCTATTACAAGATTAATACCGTTTACTTCGAGAGCCCAGGGTGCGTGTTCTCTTGATGATCCGCAGCCAAAGTTGGTTCTTGACACTATTACGCTTTTTCCCGGAAGATCTTTTTCAGGAGAGAATCCTTTAATCTCAAGATCCTCGAGTAAATAGGGCTGTAAAGCCCGCTTTGTGATTTCCGTTAAATACTTTGCAGGAATTATTTCGTCTGTATTGATATCGTTTCTATCAAGAAAAAGAACCTGTCCGTTAAAATTTTTCATAACTATTTATCTCCCTTAAATATTCTGGAATTTGTGATTTTGCCCTCAATTGCAGTAGCCGCTGCTGTAGCAGGACTCATAAGATGAACCATTCCGCCTTTTCCCATCCGGCCATTAAAATTGCGGTTTGTGGTAGAGGCGCAAACCTCATTTCTTGCCAGAACTCCATTACTCATACCGAGGCATGCCCCGCATGTAGGATTGGTTACACAGAATCCCGAATCCATGAATATTTTTATCAATCCCTCATCAAGAGCCTGTTTATATATTCCGGGTGTGGCCGGGGAGACAATCCCCCTCACAGAATCATTTACTGTTTTACCATCTAAAATCCTTGCTGCTATACGAAGATCCTCGATTCTGCCGTTTGTGCAGGAACCTATGTATACCTGGTTAACTCTTGTCTCCTCCATTTCCCGTACCGGCTTTACGCAATCGGGTTTAAAGCCGTATGTTGTCATTGGTGTTAGATTGGAGATGTCGTGTTGAATAATTCTTTTGTAGTCGGCATCCGGATCAGAAACCAGCTTTCTGAATTCCTCAATGGCATTTTCTTTAGAGGAATAATCAGTTTTTATAAATTCCCAGAGATATTCTACTGTCGTTTCATCAGGATAGCATATTCCGCAGGTAGCCCCTGCCTCTATCGCCATGTTGCACAGGGTCATTCTGGATTCCATACTCATTGTTTCTACAACGGATCCGCAGAATTCAATTACGCAATTTGTGGCTCCATTAACCCCAAGTTCCTTAATTATGGAAAGTATAACATCTTTGGCGTACACTCCCTCTTTGAGGGTCCCCGTGATGTTGATTTTGATTGTTTCGGGGTAGTGCAAGGCACATACTCCCTTTATGATTCCCACTGCAAGATCCGTTGTCCCTATTCCTGCCGCAAAGGCTCCGAAAGCCCCGTGGGTACAGGTATGCGAATCACCCATAATAATTGTATATCCCGGTCTTACAAAACCTTTTTCAGGAAAAAGGGCATGACAAACCCCATTTTTTCCGATATCAAAAAAATCCTTTATTTTATTTCTTTTTGCCCACTCTCTGAGGATTTTTCCCTGTTCCGCTGTTTTCGAGTCTTTTGCGGGAGAAACATGATCGATAACAACTTTAATCTTATCGGGATCGAATACACGGTCTTTCCCTTTTTCCACAAGATCATTTATTGCTATTGGTGTTGTTATTTCATGACAGAATACCGCATCAAGTTTAATAACATTGATATCTCCTGACGGATTATCAATTCTATGCCGGTCAAAGATCTTTTCAGCAATTGTCTTTCCCATAATTTTTCTCCTTCTATGATATCTGCCTTTTTTTATACAAGGCAGGTGTATTTTAATTACCGGGATTGCCCAAAAACAACCCCGGGGGTGAAACTATCCAGATGGCCTTGAGGGTTTCTCTACCTGTATTCCGCAGCACATGGGGGATTCTGGAGGGAAAAGAGATACTGTCTCCGGGAGTGAGTTCGTATTTTTCACTTCCTGAGACCAGTTCCCCGGTTCCGCTGAGGATAACTCCCAGTTCTGTTCCCCTATGCCCATACTCAACATCACCCTTTTCTCCGCCTGATTCAATAGAAAGCAGCAAAACTTCAAATGAATATTCTTCTCCCCGTTTTGACTGTACCGAAAGCTGCTCGTATGTTATATCCCTCAGTTTCAGCTTGTTTCTTTTGTCTTTTCTGATAACAGTCACCCTGTTGCTTTTTTTATGATCAAGAAAGAGATATTCCGGATCAATTTCCAGGATACTGGCTATCGACATTAATGTATCAATTGAGGGTGAAACCTTGTTTCGTTCAATCTGAGAAACCAGACTTTCACTGACTCCTGCTTTTGCGGCCACATTTTTGAGGGTTATGCCCTTTCTTTCCCTGACCCCGCGGAGTTTTGATCCAAATTTATATTTCGGCTCATTCTTCATATATACTTAACCTTCTTAAGTATATATAAAGAATATTTTGGTAAGAGTCAATATCTTTTTGCAATTATTTTAGATTTTTTTTTGCTTCTACCTGTTATTCAAGTTTTGCTGTTCAAATTCCGGTTTTCCGGGAGAGGCAGGAATGTATGCAGGGTCCTTTACCCCGTTTTTGATTATTCCAGAGGCTGCTCAAATTTTCTGATACTGAGTACTATGGCCTTTTTTGCCGTTCAATATTTATCTAATAAAATTTGCGGATTCACCACTGAAAGCATAAGATTAATGGGGTGTCACGGTGTTTTGATTTATGAGATCCAGGCTCGTGCATTCAAATTAAAGTCTACCACGGGGGTATTGATGAATTTAAAAGACGAAAAACATCAGAAGGCAGAAGGTTATATAGAATTGAAATTCGGTCCCCGCTGGAAATACATATCAGCGGCGAGGGGATTTATTCAGAATTTCCTTGCAATAAGTTCGGCAGGAAACAATATAAAGGAAAATATTGCGGATAAGATATCCATGGCAGCCAGTGAATTACTGGAAAACGCCGTAAAATATGCCTCAGGGGAGGAAACCCATATTTTTGTTTCTATTGCTCCTATGGCAAAAAAAGTTATCGTTTCTGTGGAGAATCATGCATCGGGAGAAAGTATTGATTCCCTGGAAGAAGCCTTTAAAAGAATCTCGAAAGACAAGCCCCTTGAGGCGTATCTTGAGGCCATGAAAACAGCCGCAACGAGGGAGGATGGAAAAAGCCAGCTTGGTCTGGTTCGCATAAGATATGAGACGGGAGGAGAGCTGAACATGAGAATTTCTGATGATAATATGGTAACTATCACACTGAAAGTAAGCTCGGAGGTAAAAAATAAATGAATAAATTAAATATTGAGACAATACACCATGATCGTGTGACAATTGAGATCCGCGACAGTTCTGATGGAATCGAAATAAGCCTTGATGGGGATATTGATATGGAAGATCCTGGAGTTATTCTGGATCCGCTATTTGAAAAAATTCATACAGGATCTGTGAATTCGGGGATTAAAAATGTAACAGCTGATTTTACCAGATTGAATTTCCTGAATTCAAGCGGTATAAAGGCAATTGCAAAATGGATTATGAAACTCACAGCTGTTTCTGATGAACAGAGATATACGATTAATATCGTACACAACAAAAATATTACATGGCAGGTTACAAGTCTACCAACACTGACCTACTTGCTCCCGGATGTGGTTAAAATAAATTGAAAAAACAAAAAAAAATCTACTTTTTCGCAGTATTTATTCTCCTTTCTGTCCTCACCTCTGTGATGTACTCTATTTCTTTTTTTCCGCTAATAAAGATTCTTATAACAATTATAGTTTTGTTTTTCAGTTGTATTGCATTGCTTTATATTTTGAATAAAAAAGAAGTTGAAATTTTTTCCGGGATAATTTCCAACCAGGAGACAGGTATAAAACTAGCCGAAAAACAGGTCGGCACACAGCCTGCGGAGGATCCGATCCTTCCAAAAACAGAGAATGAAAAAGCAGTAAGAGACATTTTGACAAAGTTAAATTCTGATATTAGTTCGATATCAGACACCTCCTGTGAAAAACCTGTTCTCGATGAATCTTCCATTATGTGTCATAAAAATTGTCTGGATATTCTGGATGAGATAGAAAAAAATTCCGGTGAGATATTCAAAAGTTCAAAACAGGCCTTCGATATTTCAGATAATCTCGCCGGTACGGCAAAAGAAGCCTTCGGGCTTTCCGAGAAAGTTAAATCAGGGATACAGCTTGTTGTTGAGACACTTTCAGAAACATTGAAGCAGACAAATGATTTATACATACAATCCCACAAGATAACGAAGATTCTCGATCTAATGGGAGATATATCAGCAAAAACTCATGTTCTCTCGATAAACGCCTCGGTTGTCGCTGCACGTGAGGGAAGCCACGGTAAAACTTTTGAAGTAGTTGCGAAAGAAATAAGGAGGCTTGCTGAGGAAACCGAAAGTGCCCTGAGGGAAATAGAAAAGCTAATCAAAAATGTAGTAAAGACAATATCCGATGTAGTGGAAAAAACAAAGGTTATTAATAGAGAGACGGGAGATGAAAAGAAAGCACTTATTTCTGTGGCAGGTGCCCTGCAGGGGGTTGTTTTATCTGTTGAGATAATAAGAACTGTAAGTAATGTGTCACAGAAAAAATCTCAAGAACAGGCGGATAATATAAGAAGAGTCGCTTTAATGATGAAAAGCCTGTTGAAAGAAATGGAAGAAATCAGGACGCAGAAGCCATCATTAGTGATCCCGCAGTATATCAGTAAATTAAAATCCGATCTTCAGTTTCTGGAGACAGTTCTGAGAAAACCATAAAACAAGGGAGTCTGTTATGGGCGTTATAAGTGATATATTAATGAAAATCTCCAATTATGAATTGTTTGGTGTATTTCTGTTTAGTTTTCCGTCTGTCGTATTTTTCTCATTGATCTTATGGGCTGATGTGAGACGGCGGGCGGAATATGGGAAACGCCACAGGGTTTTTCTGGTGTCAATTGTTTTACTTGCGATGTCCGGGATATTGATCTCACTCCTTCGCTTTTCCCCCGAAATCTTTAAAATCCAATCTCAATTGATGATTTTCTGTATTGTGAGCCTATTGTTTCTGGCAAGCCTTACATTACTGGAGTTTTCCATCCACATGCAGAGGATAGAAAGTAGTTTTTTAATGACCGATTTTAAAAATTCTCTAAAATCATTGTTTATGGTGCTTTTTGTTTCTACAACACTTATTACTGTTATTCTGATTATTTTTTATCTCATCCATCCTTATTTTAATAAAACTATATTTGCTTTTCTTGCAAGCGGAAAGAATAAAAACAATCCTTTAGATGCCTTTTATGAAGCTGAATTCCTTTTTTCAATTCTTTTTGCTGTATCATTCACAGGATTGGTTTTTAGATCCACTTCAATCTTTGATATCCAGAAGGAGGTAATAAGACAGACAGAATATACCTTCAATACATTTAAATATACGATTTATATTTTTTTAATTTACATAATTTTTTTAAAAGGGATAAGAAGACCTATCCCTTTCCCCCTCTTCTTTTTCACCAACGTTGTCTATATGACGAGAGCCCTTCAGGAGTACTTCTTTAACAGAACAAATCACCTCATTGACCTCCAGATGAAACAAAAAGAGGCTGTTGAAAAGCGTAACAATCTTATTAATAATATCATTTCGAGTCCTGTTGAAGGGGATAATGCGATAGTCAGGGATCTGATTGAAATTAGCCTGAAGAAATTAAAGGAATCGGTTATTCTCCCTGAATATGCCTTCAAGGGAATTTCCGTTTACAGAAGGAAAAAGAATTTAATCAAAATAGATTCAGCTGAACATATTATAGGATATTGTGCTCCCCTGAAAGAATATGAGAATATCAAAAAAATAAATAGAGAGCAGCTTGCAAGGGAACTCCTCAAGCAGAACTTTGACATTGCTGAAATTTCTGATTCCGATAACACCAGGCTTTCCGGCTTTGGGGAAGTAGCTATTAAGAAATTACTGGAAACCCGACAAAGGGTTTATATTAATCCATTACCTGAATGCTATAAAAGAATATACAGGTTGATATGCCTTTATCCAATATTTAACAATGATGATTTAACGGGCTTTATTTCTTTGTTCAAAGATTCTTTTAATGATATTTATCCTGAAGAGGACAACGAACTTATCAGTCTGGCGGAAAATCTCAGTACTATTTTTTCAATAATGGACGGAAAAGCCCTCCAGGAGGAGAGAAACAGATTAAAGGGCGAAATGAGTATGGCCAGAAAGATCCAGACATCGATACTGCCGAAAGAAATAAAGATTGAGGGTTGGGACATAGAGGGTTTTATGCAGACTGCAACAGAAGTCGGTGGGGATGTATATGATTATCTAAATACAAAATTTGGGAATTATTTCGGCATTGGAGATGTGAGCGGTCACGGTCTTCCTGCTGGAATAATGGCTCTTATACAGATGGCCTCGTCTCATGGGGCGTTGCATGCTTCAGAGCGGCTTGAGAAGGAATTATCGGTTTCCGACCTCTATGATATTGTAAATCTAACCCTCTGTGAAATAAACAATGAAAGAATAGGCAGCGGGAAATTTATGACGCAAAACTTTCTGGTTGAAAAAGAGGGAAGTTTCAGCTTCGCCGGATCCCATGAAATTGCATTTTTGTACAGAAAGGAAAAAAACAAAATAGAGGAATTATCCGGTATGACGGCAAAAACGGGTTTTCTTGGAATATCCAGGTATCTAAAATCCAGCAGCTCTCTGGGAAGTTTCAAAATGGAAAGTGGTGATATTTTGCTTCTCTATACCGATGGAGTAATAGAGGCAAAAAATCATTATTCGAAACAATTTGATATGAAAAATCTTTCGAAAATTCTGTATGAAAATGCTGCAAAGAATTCCGGTGAAATAATTGGAGCTATAATGAACGCCGTAAAAGTTTACGCAGAAGATGGTGATCTAAAAAATCATGGGGGTGATTTTGTTGACGATGTTACGCTTCTTGTGCTGAAGAGAAAATAAAATCCTCATTTTTTGTAAAGCATGAGGCGCCTGTAACCCTCGATGTAGGGGGAGGAAAAGGGGTAGGATCGAATGTCCGGTGTTCTGTTACCTTTCTCGGTATCGGCAAAGTAGACCTTATCTTTGTCGAGGCGGGTAATTACTGCAAAATGTGCTTTTATAGCCTCTCTCAGGACGATGATATCTCCAGGCCGGGGCTCCTTAATGGAAGTAGAGTTTTTAAAAATAAACTCCTTTTCCGTGGGTTTTATTTTTCCTGAGAACATTTCAAATTCACTATTTTTTAATGCATATTTGTATGATTTTATAATAATTTCCTCCGAGGTCATGGGGGAGGATGAGCCGGCGTATTTTTTCGCTGCATAAACTGCCCCTTCTCTCATGTAGCCTGGAGCTTCTACGGATGTTTTTGTCAGCAGAAAGAAGTCAATTGCAATAATCAAGCCTGCCGAAAGCAAAATTATAATAACCAGAAGTAAATGGCGTTTATCCAGAGAGGTCATTCAGTCATAGCCAATCCTGGGGGTAGTTCAGGTTTCTTAAAGTTAACATATTTGAAGGGATGAATATCAAGGGGATTTGGAAACCAGCCCCCAATTACATCCAGATCAATCAAATTTAATGCGGAGGAATGATTGATTGGAAGAATCACTGCCGTATTGAGGATGACCCCCTCGGCCCGGGACAGGGTTCTATATCTTTCATCCCCTTTCTCTGTCATAGATTTATCTATGAGTTTATCATATTCCTCACTGCTGAACTTTGCGTCATTGAGGTTGCTTCCCGATATCCACATACTTAAAAAAGCCAGTGGGTCGGCAAAATCTCCTATCCAGGAAATTGAACCAACAGCATAGCCCCCTTTTTTAATCTCGTTGTAATATATTTGATAGGGATATTCAACTATCTCGACCTCTATCTTAATATTTTCCTCCCAGGTTTCCTTCATTATCCCTGCCAGACTCCGGGCTTCTACCCCTCCGGGAATTTTTATTTTTAAAACTGGAAGGCCTTTGCCTTCGGGATACCCGGCTTTATCAAGGAGTCTTAATCCCTCTTCTGTATTTTGTTCTGCAATACCCTCCGGCACTGGATAAGAGGCCGTCCTGGGGACAAGGGTTTTTGCAGGAGATATGCATTCTTTCCTGATTTTTTTCCATGGGAGAAGAAGGGCAAGCCCGCGGCGGACATCGGAGTTATTCCAGGGTTTTGCAGCACAATAAAAATAAAAATAGTATGTCGCATACATGGGGTGAAAAATTACGGAGCCTTTGTAATCTACCTTATTATAATCGATATTATCTCCAGCCCAGTGGATTTCTCCATTATTAAATCCCTTTGTTACTTTTTCAGGATCGTCATCGAATCTAATTATGATTGAAGACAGCTTTACTCTTTCGCTGTCCCAGTAAAGATTATTTTTTACAAGTTTTATTTTGTTTTTTGTCCGCTGAAAAATATAAAACGAGCCGTTACCGGGGATTATTTTTTCCTTTTTCCAGTCGTCAATCTTTAAAAAATCCGGATGCACCGGTACAAAACTATGATGGCAGAGAATTTTGAGGAAATTCGGGTCGGGTTTTTCAAGTTCCACATCAAGAATAGTATCTGAAACTGCATAAATCCCTATTTGATCCCTTTTTTTGGTTTTGCCGGAACGATAATCTTTTACTCCCTTCACAACATCAAAAAGAAAGGAATATTCGGCTTTTTCGCGGGGATCGATCAGTTTTAGCCATGTATCCCGGAAATGCTTTGAAGTAACCCGTTTCCCATCCCAGTATCTGGCATTATCGCGCAGGTAAAAACGGTATTTCTTTCTGTCTTTAGAAATTTCCCAGTAACGAGCAACACCGGGCAGGGGTTCCATGGTGTAGGGATTATATGTAACCAATCCCTCAAAAATAGCCGTACAAATCTGTGCTTCAGTTGCTGAAAAAACATGGAGGGGGTTAAAACCAACATCACTTTTTGTAAAACTTACAATAAATTCCTTTTCCTCATCTTTATCGGCAAAGAGACCATGAGTTAGCATAATGTTGAGAAAAATAATAATGCAGAATAATTTTTTCATTTTTAACCCTCATTCTTTACTTTGCTCGAACAAATATTCCGAGCGTTTCACATATAATGCGACATTTTAATAGTATCGTATTATTGCACCGCAACCCTGACAGTATACTGCTATTTTCTGGAAAAATCAAAACTCCCGGATATAAAAACAGCGATTCCTGTTCCTAATACTCCTTTGAGTGGTTAAGTTCGAAGCGTGATGAGGGATAACTATTTGTTCCGGTCTTTGACAGACATTGCATGAGCTGTTAAACCCTCCCGTAGAGCAAAATCAACAATACTGTTCGCATCTTCAGCCAGGGAGGCTCTGTCATATTCTATTATACTCTGAGATTTTCTAAAATCATTGCAGCTTAAGGCTCCAAAAAACTTTGAGGTGCCTCCCGTGGGAAGGACATGAGAGGGGCCTGCCAGATAATCTCCGGTTGCAACCGGTGTCCATTTTCCCAGAAAGACTGCCCCAAAATTATTAATCTTATTCAGATACATCTCATTGTCTTTTGTTATTATCTGCAGGTGCTCGGCCGCAAATTCATCGGCCAGTTTACAGGCGGTATTCAGGTTATCTACAACAATGCAGGCAGAGTAGGAATTTATTCCTCTATCAATTGCCTCTGCTCTTTCCAGCCGCCCAAGCTTTATTTCGATTTCGGAAGCTGTGTTTTTTGCCAGATTCAGGGAATCTGTTATTAAAATTGCCGATCCAGGATTATGTTCTGTCTGGGCAAGCATATCCGAGGCAATATATGCCGGATTGGCACCCCCATCTGCGATTATTAGAACCTCGCTGGGGCCTGCGATGGAATCGATGCCGACATGACCGAAGAGTTGTTTTTTTGCTTCTGCAACAAAGGCATTACCCGGCCCAACAATTTTGTTCACAGGGTTAACCGTTTTCGTTCCCATAGCAAGAGCCGCTATTGCCACGGCTCCTCCCATTTTGTAAACCTTTTTTATTCCAAACTCACAGGCCAGAGCCAGAACCATGGGGTTAATCTCCCCCTCCTCTGAGGGAGGGGATGCCATAACTATTTCTTTTACCCCCGCCACCTGAGCCGGTATTACTGTCATAAGCACGGTAGAGGGATAAACGGCCTTTCCACCCGGGACATATACGGCGGCTTTATCAACCGGAGTGTAGCGGACGGAGAGTTTTCTCTTTCCCCTTATCAGGGGGGATGGAGGCCGAATCAGGATGTGCTCCTGGTATTCCCTGATGTTAGAGGCCGTCTTTCTAACCAGGTCTAAAAAAGAGGCATCGGCTTTTTTGTGGGCTTTCTCAAGATCTTCCGGGGTAACGAGGAAATCCTCCGGAGGGATTCTGGCTTTGTCCAGCTTTAAAATAAGATCAGAAATGGCAGAATCTCCCCCGCTCCTGATTTTATTAATGATATCTTTTACTATTTTCTGTACCCCGGGTTCTCTTTTTTTGGTTTTTCGATCCATGGATGTAATATTGCCCCCATGGATAAGACTGATAAGATCAAGAATTAAGGGATCGGAGAAGGGGTTATTTGTTTCAATTATTTTTATACTCATGGGACTTGAAAAAATATACTGTATTCATCTCTAACGAGTCAATAAAGGAAAGTCCTTACATAAAGTTTCCGCACGATTTTTTCACTGAAAACAGTTCTCCTTATCCGCTTATTGCCGGGGATGCGGGGCGGGGGGATGGAGAGGGTGTTCTGGTTGTTCCTGCTGCTGGTAAAAATTATTTTATGATGAAAAAAAATAATGGCCTGCCGATTTCAGGGTTTTTATCGCTTTTTCCGTTTTTATCCTTTCCACAAGTATATAATCAGTATTGTAGGTTGAAATTACAAAAATGGGTATTTCGGCATCCGATAACAATTTGGAAATATTTGCAAGGACACCTGTTAGGCTTAGATCCAGTGGCCCTGTAAGTTTCATGCAGGACCAGTCCGGGCTGGAATTTAGATCATCTATTTCAATAGACTTAAGGCATACAATCGATAGTTCTTCGGCTGTTTTTGTTATACTAAAAAAACCAGAGCCAAAAATATTTAGGGGAATACGCCCGCCAGGATCTATCTGATGAATCGTATAATTACCCTCCAGTAGTTCGAAATTCAATATTGTCATCCTTTCACTCCGAATAAATAATTACTTCCAGAAAATATATCCGCCTTCCAGAACGTAAAGCTTTTTATAGCCCAGGGTTATCAAATACCTGTATGCTTCATATGCCCTCGAAGAAGTTTTACTATAAAGAACAATCTTTGCATTTTTTTCCGGCAATAAACTCTCGGCTCTTAAATGTTCAAGAGAAATGTTCGTACTCCCGGGTATCGAGTTATATTCATGCTCCAGTACCGGGCTCACATCAATCACCTTGTATTCATCTTTATTATTATTAAAATCACTCAATGAAATTATATTACAAATTTTTTCAATTTTATTTTTTAAAACAAGACACGCTGTTTGTAATATATCGATGGGATTATTAAACGCCGGATAATATCCCAGATCCAGCTGAAAGACCTCATCAAGGGTCATTTTTTGTGATATGGCACAAACAAGTATTTCGATACGCTTAATAACGTCCCCCTGTCCATAGCCCTGTGCCCCGAGTAAAATATGGCTTTTTTTCTCTGCGATAAGCTTAATAACGATATATCCCGCATGTTCGGTATAATGGGATCGATCAAGACCTGAGACAATGATTGTATCCACATTGTAACCTGCCTCTTCGGCTTCAGCAACATTGAGGCCGGTTCTGGCGATCTGGGTATTAAATATTTTAAACATTGCCGTACCGGTGTGGCCATGGAATTTCTTTTTTCTGCCTTGTATGTTATCCGCCACTATTCTGCCCATCTTTGTTGAAACCGAACCCAGGGGCCAATAAGTATGTTTTCCCGTGAGTAGATGAATACTTTCGGCACAGTCTCCTATCGCATATATATTTTTATCAGATGTTTGAAGATACTCGTTTACTTTTATTCCTTTATTTTTCCCAAGTTCCAAACCGCAATTTTCGCCAAGAATAGAATTAGGCTTTACTCCGGCGGATAGTAAAATGATATCTGCGTAGAATATATTTTTATCCGTATGAATAATAAGGGATTTTTCCGTTTTCTCTATTTTGTTAATTGACACATTGGTAAGTACTTTAATTCCTTTGCTGTTTAATTCCATTCTTATTTTTTCTGAAATTTCCTCATCAAACAGGTTTAGAATACAGGATTTCTGTTCCAGGATTGTCACCCTTGCCCCAACATGCATTAAAGATTCGGCGGTTTCCGTTCCAATCAAACCCCCGCCGATAATAAATAAATCGCGGGCGTTTTTCTTTAAGAACTTTTTTCTGATGTTTCTTGCGTCTTCAAACTTGTGTAAAGAGAAGATACCCTCTTGATTTATTCCATCAATATCAGGTACGACAGATCCCGCTCCTGTGGCCAGTATCAAAATGTCATAATAGATAGGGCTGAGTTCGCCCGTAGCCAAATTTTTTGTTATTACTTTTTTATTTCTTCTGTCAATTTCAACAGCTTCTGTTTTATTAAAAACCTTTATATTTTTTATTGTCTCAAAAAAGTGCACGTCCCTTATGGTATTATCGGATGTAGACATTAATGCTTTTGGTGATTTTAATTTCCCGCTTATGTAGGCAGGCAATCCGCATCCGGCATAAGAAAGGAATTCGCTTCGTTCTATTATGTAGATATCCATATTTTCATCGAGGCGTCTGAGTCTTGCGGCTGCCTTCGGCCCGGCGGTTATTCCGCCGATTATTACGACTTTTTTCCTTTGGTCGCTGCTCTTTCTGCTTTTTTTGAGTTCTAATACAGGTAGTTTAAGGGTACAGGATGTTCCCTCGTCTTTTTTTGAATCTATCGATATCTTTCCATTATGGCCTTCTATAATTCTCTTAACAATTGATAGGCCGAGTCCGGTCCCCGATATCTTTGTTCTATGTACCGTCGAGCGGTAAAAAGCCTCGAACACTTTTTTTATTTCGTCTTCAGGAATCCCATATCCCTGATCATCTATTTTTATAACAGCTTTATTGTCAGATTCATCATATCCCAGGTTAATGCTTATTCGCTTATGTCCCGGCGAATATTTTACGGCATTTTCTACAAGATTGTCCAGGGCAACCCCCAGTGCAGCAGGATTTCCGGAGATTACTATGCTGTTTTTCTCGGGGATTGAACATGTTAATGCTATATTTTTCTTTGCGGCCGCCTCCTGATGTTTTCTGGTTAAGAGGGTAAGAAAGACATTTAAATCTACATCGGATCTATCTTCCAGGCGATTGCCGGGATATTTTTCAAAATTAATTATGTCGGTCACAATCTTCCGGGCCTCGCCGGCTCTGTCGATGGCCTTCTTTATAAAATGGAGCGATTTATCATCAATATTGCCGGTAAAGCCGTCTACTATTACTTTCAGAAGCGATTCAATAGAATTAATCGGAGATTTTAACTGGTGAGATAAAACCCGTATTAAGTCGCTTTCAGGATCCTTTTTGTAATTAGTATCAAGTTCTTTCTCTGACACAACTTTTCCGCCACTATTGCAAAAAACTGCTGATCAATAAAACATTTTACTAAAGCCATTAGATTTTTCCAGCGGCACCCCCGTTTTCATTCCAATTAAGCTATATCACTTTATTGTCTAAAAGGCAAGATCCTTTATTTTTAAGATTACCGATTGGCAGCCGGAAAATACTTTAGCAGTTTATAATTCCGGAACAGCATAACCTATTGCAAATTCTACTCTTTAAGGATAGTATGAGACCCATGTTAGATTTGAAATTCATCCAGGAAAATATCGATTATGTAAAAGAGAATATAAAAAACCGCAATGCAAAAGCGGATCCCGATCTTGTTGCGAATCTCTGCAGGGAAAGGATTAATTTGATTAAAAAAATTGATTCCCTGCGGCAGGAAAGGAACGAAAACGCAAAAAAGATGAAAAGTATTACCAGGCAGGAAGACAGAACTCCTCTCATAACTGAAGGGAAAGAGCTTAAGGAGAAAATTGCGGAATCGGAAGGAATCCTTAAGGAGAAGGAAAAAGTGCTTTTCTATGAAGCTGCCAGGATTCCGAATATGGCTCATCCTGCCGCTCCTGTCGGAAAAGAAGAAAAGGATAATCTGGAAATAAAAAGAAATGGGGATATTCCCAAATTCTCTTTTGAACCGAGGGATCATGTAGAGCTGGGGCAAGCCCTCGATATTATAGATTTTGACACGGCGACAAAGGTTTCGGGTACAAAATTCTACTATCTTAAGAACGAAGGGGCCTTCATGGATATGGCTCTTTTAAGATATGGAATGGATATCCTTAAAGAAAAAGGTTTTACCCTGAGTATTACCCCCGATATCGCAAGAATCGGGGTTGTTGAAGGGATCGGTTTTAATCCGCGTGGAGAAGAAAGCAACATATACAACATAGAGGGGACGGACACCTGTTTGGTTGGAACAGCGGAGATAACCCTTGGAGCCTATTATCTTGATAGTATAATCGAAATCGAGAACCTTCCTGTAAAACTTGCGGGATTGTCTCATTGTTTCAGACGGGAAGCAGGTGCTGCCGGCCAGTACTCAAAGGGGTTGTACAGGGTTCACCAATTTTCAAAACTTGAGATGTTTGTATACTGTCATCCCGATGATTCCGAAGCAATCCACAAGGAACTGCTTGCTGTTGAAGAAGAGATATTCGAGGGGCTTGAGATTCCTTACAGGGTGGTTGATACCTGTACCGGTGATCTCGGGAATCCAGCATTCAGGAAATTCGATATTGAGGCATGGATGCCGGGAAGGGGCAAAAAAGGGGGATGGGGAGAGATCACAAGCACATCCAACTGCACGGACTACCAGGCAAGGCGACTTGGAGTTAGATTCAAAGAAAACGGTGAAAGCCGTTTTGTACACATGCTGAACGGTACGGCAATAGCAGTATCACGAGCCATGATTGCCGTTATCGAGAATCATCAACAAAGCGATGGTTCCGTTAAGATCCCCCGGAAACTTGTTCCCTATACAGGTTTTGACAAAATATTGCCGAAATAGGATTCCGGCAAAACAAAAAAACCCCCAACATAAACCGTGGGGGTAATCCAAAAATCAGTAGAAATCCGCCAAATTTGCGGAAATATCATTACTTACAGATTTTTGATAAAATCTTTATTTTGCTATCCGTATACTTTTTTATAGTATAAACAGATTGGTTTTTCATGCTCTCTTTTGACATTTCATTAAGCTTGTCGTTGCAGTTAAAACAAAGGGTTTTATCCATCATTGAAACATAATTCTCACCCCTTCGAGCATCAGAAATTTCCTTTTTACAAGAATCACAAATAACAGCTACCATTAACACAAACCTCCTACTAATAAAATCCTGGCTCATTATAAAAGAATACACGGAAAGTTTATACTATTATTTTTATTTTGTCGAGTAAAATTTATTTATAAGTTGAACAGTTAAGAGAGAAGGTTTTCGTTTTACTTTCCCCCTCCTTAATACGAAATTCCCGATTTATACCGAGAATGAGGAGTAAAGATCCTGTAGGGTGATTTGTTGCAGGTTGTCTATTTCCCTTCCATTATTTTGTAATCCTTTTTTTCAAGGTAATTTCCCAGCCATATGGAACTTAGAATTACCAGGGGTATGGAGACAGCCAGTCTTATCAAACTGAATTTTATTCCCATAAACGAAGATTCAAAGATTGTCATTGGAATCCTGCAAATTGCAGAAGCACCTACGTATGTAAAAACAACAGAAAGTTTTGCTCCCTTTTTAAATAGAGAATAGGCAACGGGGAAAGCTACGTATACACCCCCGACGGTGAGTCCGGCAAGAAGAATAATCCAGATATAAGCCCGTATGCCGGAGTTTTCCCCGAGGTGTTTTTCGACCTTTTCTCTTTTAACCCACACCTCAAACAAGCCGGTCAGGATAAAAACGCAGGGGAGAATCTTCAGCATCTCGGTGGAGAAGGTAAAAAAATTATGTCCAATTTTTTTCCCGGGTTCAAACCCGATTACAAAAGAGGCAAGAATAAATGCAAAGTAAATTACGACTACAAGTATCCTGACAGTTTTCTTATATTCCACCTTCATAATAACTCACCAAAGAAGAATCCGACGGAGAGGGCTACTATAAGGGCGATAAAAAAACTGATTGAATTTCTCATTAAAGTTACTTTACCGCCGAAATATGCCTTTTCTATTGGATAGGTAAGAATCCCCACCATCATCAAGGTTGTAGTAAAAGATGATAGTACCATATAACTTACACCCTTTTTCAGGAGTATGCCGGAGAGTGGAAAAGCAATAAAACCGGGCATTAATGTTATGGATCCAAAAAAGGAGGCTATAAAAAGGCTGATGAACCTGTTGTTATTTCCCAGGTAGTATAAAATCTTACTATCGGGAATAAAAAAAAGAACCATTGAAACAAACACAAGCATGGTAAAAAATGCGGGCAGGATTTTTACCAGTTTTTTGAAGGCGATTCTGATTGCCTTAAACGTTTTCTTTCTATTTCTAACAAAGGAAACCAGCAATGCCAATCCTGTCAGAAGATATAAATAATACATTCCACCTCAGCTGTACACCATAGAAGACAGCATCTGCGTCCTTTCAGGTAGATACTTATAGATTTTAATCCATCACTGCGTGTCATTATATCATAAACTTTGATCTCTGTCATATCCGCATAAGCAGAAAGTGAGTAGCCGGGAGAGAACCCCTGTTTTTTATATTTTTGAATATTAGAAAAACATTATAGGTAAATTATTTACGGCCAATTATTTTTTTTTCTACTATAATGATGTGGAATTCGGCGTTTTATCATAGATATACGGGTTTATCAGGTAATTTACAAAATATTATATTTACAAATTTTAAAAAATAATATACTAAATAGCTAAGAGAGGGGAATATGTTTGTTAAACTGGTTGTAATTGCTGCCTATGGGGCAATGATAATAGTAGTCGGTCTTTTTGGATTCAAAAAGACAAAATCTTTTTCCGATTTTTTTCTCGGGGGCGGGAATGTCGGAGCCTGGATGACGGCTTTTTCTTACGGCACAGCCTATTTTTCTGCAGTTCTATTCATTGGTTTTGCAGGAAAAATCGGATGGGGATTCGGTCTTTCCGGTATATGGATAGCTGTATTCAACTCTCTGATTGGTGTATGCGGTGTCTGGGCAATAATGGGATGGAAAATAAAACAGGCCTCTATCAAGTATAATATATCAACATTGAGTGAATATTTCGAAAAAAGATACGACAGCAAATTCCTTAAGGTACTATCTGCTCTTGCTATATTCGTTTTTTTGATACCCTATACCGCTGCGGTATTTATGGGGCTCTCGTATCTCTTTACTGAAAATTTCGGGATCCAGTATCGGACGGCAATTGTTCTTATAGGAATATTTACGGCTATCTACCTTGTTCTGGGGGGATATAAATCGATGGCCATGATAGATATGATCTTTGGAATGATAATGACAGCTGGAGTCATAGTCCTCCTGGTGTTTACCATACAAAAAGGCGGGGGATTACAGGCTATCGCGGTAAAACTATCCGGGATAAATCCCGGACTGGCAGCCCCTGTTGGACCTCCGGGCTTGTGGAAGCTTGTCTCGCTGATAGTTTTAACAAGTGCCGCTCCCTTTGCCATGCCCCAGCTCATACAAAAATTCTATGCTATCAAAGACAGGAAAGCGATAAAAACAGGGATCATAGCCTCTACAGCTTTTGCCGTCCTGATTGTATCCGTTGCTTACTTTGTCGGTTCGACAACAAGGATTTTTCTGTCACCGGAAACGACTCCCGAGGCCTTTAATGCGGCAGGAGCACCGATTTTTGACAGGCTGATGCCGGTTCTCCTGACGAAGATAATCCCTGAATATCTGGCTGTTTTGATACTTCTTTTAATTTTATCCGCTTCGATGTCCACCCTTGCGGCTCTTGTGCTTATTTCAAGCTCCTCGCTGGCAAAGGATTTTTATGCGGGGTTTGTTAATAAAAATATAACAGATAAAAATTTGACTCTGCTGATGCGTTTTATGAGTGCTTTTTTTGTGGTGCTTGCCGTTTTAATGGCACTTGTTAAATTTGATACCATAGTGGCTGTTCTGGGAATTTCATGGGGGGCAATTGGATCGGTATTCCTCGGCCCTTTTATCTGGGGACTCTTTCTGAAAAAGGCCAACAAATTCGGGGCTATAGGGGGAGGTGTCCTGGGTCTGCTGACATGCCTCATCCTCTACTTTCTGCCCTTTGGAACCTACAAATTCTCCTCTCCCGAGGCCGGGACACTGGGAATGGCGGTATCTTTTATAATTACGCCCACTCTGAGCCTTGCTGTTTCTAAAACCGCCCGAAATACCCAATAGTTACTGCTTCTGTTACCCCGGATCTATTGACGCCCATATTAAACTTCGATTACCATCAAAACCTGATTGCAGATATACAGAGGGGAAACATGTTAAGACGTTTCTGGAGCTATTACAGGCCTCACATGAATCTTTTTGTACTGGATATGGGTGTGGCTGTTACAGCTTCTCTTTTTTCAATAGTCCTTCCCTATATAACAAGAGACCTGTTAAAAACCTATGTCCCCGAAAGAAATATAAAGATGATAATTACGCTGTTGTCAATAATGGCGGGAATATACATCATCAAAACCATCCTTAACTACGTAAGGATAAAGTGGGGGCATATACTGGGAGTAAGAATCGAAACCGATATGAGACGGGATCTCTTCAGGCATTTGCAGAAACTTTCCTTCAGTTACTACGATAAGGTAAAAACCGGGCACATAATGTCGCGTATCTCAAACGATCTTAATATGATTTCCGAAGTAGCTCATCATGCCCCCGAGGATTTTTTGATATCCCTGGTAATAATTATCGGAGCCTATATCCTGATGTTCTTTTTCAATCCCATTCTTGCCTCAATCTCTGTTATTCCCCTGCCTTTCATGCTTTTATGGGGGATCTTCTACGGGGGCAGCATGCGAAAAGGCTTCCGCCATGTTAGAAAGGAGATTGCCAATATCAACAGCACTGTTGAGAATTCCGTTCAGGGTATAAGGGAGGTTAAATCCTATGGGAATGAGTATCTCGAAGAGAAAAAGTTTCTTGATGTAAACACAGTGTTTCGTTTTGCAAAAGAAAAGATGTACTCGATTATGGCTATTTTTTTTTCGGGAATCAATATGCTTAGAGAGATATACTATTTTACAATTATTACAGGGGGAGTTGTTTTAATCCTGTTTGATAAACTCCAGGTATATGATCTCCTTGCTTTTATTTTGTTTGTGGGTATCATACTTCCTCCCATAGACCGTTTAATTAATTTTACCGAACAATTGCAGCAAGGAGCCGCATCTTTTGAACGCTTTCTGGAAATTATGGATATTGAGCCCGATATTGTTGATAGAGAAGGAGCCTTAAATCCGGGCAGAATAACGGGAGATATAGTAATCGAGCGGATAGATTTTAAATACGAAAGCTCTCCGGATTTAATCCTGAAAAAAGTTTCAATCACCATTCCCCACGGGAAGAAAATTGCCATTGTGGGAGAGTCCGGAGCGGGGAAGAGTACGCTTGTTTCCCTGATTCCCAGGTTTTACAAATATCAAAAGGGAAGGATATTAATTGGAAATATGG